>NZ_JBHSHC010000012.1:0-9019 GCF_042652925.1 Effusibacillus consociatus | reverse complement strand
AACTCAAAAAGCCCAGAAAAAAAGGCAAGAAAAATGAGAAGCAAGAGCCAAGAAACCCCAAGATCACGGATGCCCCGGCCGTCAACGCGTCAAATGGCGCTGTCCCGCCAAAGTAGGCAAATGGGAGTGTCCCCATCCTTGTTCACCTTCCGAGTACGGAAGGACATTCTACACATCCACTTCGGATAATCCTCGTCTGTTTCCTCGCGTCAGGCGCGACAGCAAGGAATGGAAACAGCGATATGCCCTACGGACTGGAGTGGAGCGGTGCATCAAGCGTCAAAAGGTGGATTACAAACTCGAAGCCTCTGAAGGTCGCAGTTCCCGTCACTGGAACATTCGAGTCTACTTGATTGCCATGTGCCAACATGCCGACGCATGGTTGGAAGACGCAAGAAAAGCGAACCTTCCTTCACTGGACGAATGGTTTGCAAGCCAATTAGCTGCATAGTCACAGGGCTGTTCCATATTTTTTAAAAACCCGATATTGTTTGGTTATTTGGCATGCCCTTTTTTTGAAAATGCGTTCCACAGTTAAAAAATGGAGGATTTTTCAGCCACTCACCATTATTAGACTCAGAATCATGCCTCTAATTCCGAGCTACTATTCCTGATCAATTGCGTCAATATTTTCGGCCAGACCACCGTAGGTGATACGCTCATTGTTATTGCCGTAAGCTCTTCCAACAAATTCTTCAAGCTTGAATCCGTATTTTGTTTTCAAAAGTTTTCAACTCTTCCATTGACATTGCTTTTTTGAATGTGATCACTACTGGAAGATCCTTTTTATTTGATTTGGACAATTCAGATGCAATAGCTTTATTGTATTGTACAGACGCTGCAAGATTATCCCCGTCAGGAACTACGAATATTTCATTGTTCTTATGGCCGCGCTGTACTGCCGACAAAGTGTATCCCTTTGTTTGGGTCTTTTCACTGAACAAGGTAATTCTCTTGGTATGTTGAGATTCCTTTGGAGCAGCAAAGGCCTGATTCATCGGCTGGAAAGCAACTGCCTGTGAAAGATCATAGGGCTGCTAACAGAGATCTTCGTAAGCCCAGGTGTTGTATTCACCAGTAAAGCTATTTTTTGTGCTTGCATGAGAAGATCCTTCCAACTGCCCAGTTCCAGATTGTTTCTGATGGTCAAATGTTGTCCAAAAATAGTAATCATAGTTTGCTTGCATGGTTCTTGGATCGGTGGAGACCATCTCTAGCTCATCAATCAAGCCATCTTCGTTATCATCTTCATAATCGTATTTTGCGTTGGGGTAGTTACTCGTCTGATACGATCCATTCAACTGGCCATTGGCTCTAGCCGTATCCTTGACGTCAAGACCCGGATACCTGCCGTCGACATAAGCCTGCTTGATGCGGTCGATTCGCTCTTGAGTGAATTTCAAATTGGTCAGATCCATATCCAGCCAATCATATGTGGTGTTATTGACATACCGCCAGCACAAACGAAATTTTGAGAATGTTGAGGGCAATCCAGGCTCACATATCCGGTCTTCCTCCCCGGGAACCTGAAGCGCGAGATTCATCAAGAAGGTGGAATTACAAACTATGGTAGAGACGTTTTTTACATTCTCTGTTTACACGTATTATAAATAGTTATGGAAATATGCTGGACGAAACGATAAAAATCGGGATGTCCTGAAAGGATATTTTAGAAGTAAAGCTGAAGAATGGTGGTCCGATCCCCGAGCCGGTTCCTTGACTTTTCTACAATTTTTTGCAAAGATATGAATAAGGACTTCCCGATTATGCATACGCTAAAAAGACCGCAGGTGCTCGATACACCTATGGCCTGTACAATAGATTGCCCTCCGGGCAGTCGGCTCAATAGGATACGATCAGGAGATAGACCGCGTTCCTCTGGACAAGGGCGGCCTATTTCCGTTTATGGAACGACAGTATGGTAACGAGCAGCAGCCCGAACGAAATCATCAAAGAAATGGTTTCGTATACTGTCATGGCATCACCCCCTTTCGCAGGGGACTAGCCGACCACCCTTGAGAGCCGATTCTATTGTACAAGGAATATTGTACCAACCATTCAAGTGTCTCGCAATCGATTCTTCGAAAAACGCTTCAGTTAAATAAAGGGTAGAAAAATGGTAGAAAAAACGGTAATCTACCCTCTTGATTTTGTGTTTGCTGTAGAAAATTAAAGCAAGATAAAAATCCTTAGAAACCTTGTGGTTCTAAGGATTTTTTGTATTTGGCGGAAGCGTGTGGGAATCGAACCCACCTGAGACATCCCATGCCTCACGCTCGGTTTTGAAGTTTGAAAATCGCAGTTTTTTCGAATGTCACGGAATATCAATAAGTGTTAAAAATGTTGTTGTATCAAGGGGTATGTGCTTTCTAATTCTATTGATTAGTTTCCGTTTCTTTACCTTATGTTTGCAAATTGGTTTGCAGTTTTGTTTGCAATTCTTCTTTCTTGAACTGATGTCCTAATGGATCTTAATAAAGTTCAACTACGGAAGCAGTTGAGAGTCAGGTTTTTTCTTTGGAGTTAACAGGATCATTTTTATCTTCCAGAACATCCATGTCTTTGTTTTATCCGGTCAAAAGTAGAAGGAGAACTTTACTGATAAAATTGTAGGCTTACCAGGGTTGCCCTAACTCACTTTCACAAAGGGTAACCCCTTTTCTCATCCTATATGTGTAAGCAGATAATACTATCCGTAAAATGAATAATAAACCCGAATTTCGAAAGTAATGTAGCTTTAAATTACTAAAAAAGTGCCCCGATCTTTGGTAGAATGGTGTTTGACAAGAACAACATCAACCAAAGAAAGGAGCACCTTTTAGGTGAAGTCTACCACAAATACCTCCCAAATCAAAACTGAATTTACCCTAAAGAACGCCACTTCTTACGCCGTGGCAAGGTTGTCTTTGATTTCCTTGAGAAAATAGAGTTGGAAGCTGCCTTTCGACAACTCGACTGTGCCAAAGGCGGTAACTCCATGTGAGATTCGGCCAAATGAAGTTTCGTATACAACCCTATACCGGTTTCTCAAGCGAAACGGGGTACTTGATAAACCCATAGTGCAGGCGGCAGACCGGAAGCGATTCGCCTATGATACGGTCAACCAGCTCTGGCAAGGCGACTTGAGTGAAGGACCGTTTGTTCCGATGAATGGCAAGAAGGTCAAAACCTACCTGATTGCCTTCATTGATGACTGTTCTCGTGTAATACCTTTTGCGCAGTTTTTTGCTTCCGAGAAATTTGACGGCTTACGCACGGTGTTAAAGGAGGCACTGATTCGCAGGGGCATCCCCAAGATGATTTAAGCGGACTATACCGAAAAAAATACTATGCCGAAAAACCTTCCGATTCCCCAGTAAATGAAGCGTTTGCGGTAATTTTTTCGGCATAGTGTTTCGTTATTCCTCTCTTGTAAACTGAAATTGGACATGTAGTCCAAACTTACATGGGAGGATTCCATTATGAAAAAGAAAACCGCATTGGAAATCAGTGTAGAAAATGTTCTGGAGGAGTTAATTGACACAGGATACTGTCAATCCACGATTCGTTATTACAAAAAGGGTTATGACAGACTGTTAAAGTCTGCATCCACTATGCAAACAGACGCTTTAACTCATGCTTTGGCAGAGCATTTCATAAATGATTCTGCGCATACAAGAACCGGGCGATATTGCCCTTCACGCAAAAAGCTCCATAGTTCCTGCATAAGGAAGCTAAGAGAACACGAAGAAAAAGGTTATCTCGGTTGGCAACCAAGTAGGGAGAGTAAAGTGGATACGCCTGCAACTACTGAGTTCCAAAAACTTCATACCCGTTTTTTAACGTATCTTAAAGAAGAGAGAAAAAGCAAAAACACCTCCGATTCATCCGAAATATCTCCTGCAAATTCCTGATCTTCATTGAAAAATTAGGATATACGGATTTAAACGTCGTCCCCTTAGAATTCGTCCATAAGTTCTTCGATGAATTAAGAGGCACTTGGGAAGCTGGAAGTCTTCGAACGGCGGCCTCCGGATTAAGATCTTTCCTTCGTTTTGCAGAAAATGAAAGTAGACTTCTTACTGCTGTTCCAGACAAACTATTAAGGAAAAGAACAATCATTCCAGTGCTGACACTGGAGGAAGAGCAATCTATCTGGGATGTTCTAAAAACCGATGCCGTATCTTCAAGGGACAAAGCAATTATGGTGCTTGCGCTTCTTACCGGAATAAGAGCCGTGGATATATTGAACTTAAAGCTAGGCGATATCGATTGGCAGGGAGATATCATTCACATTTTCCAACAGAAAACGAATAAGCCCTTAGTTTTGCCGCTTCTTCCCGCAATCGGCAATGCCTTGGTAAGGTATATCATGAATGATCGACCTGAGTCGGATTCACCGTACGTATTTTTATCCTATAATGCACCACATCAACCACTGAAAGAACATTCGGCTTGTTACGCTATAGTGACAAAAATATTTGCACGTGCAGGTGTAAGGTCCGGCAATGAACTTAAAGGAACCCGTCTCCTTCGGCACCATGTCGCTTCGAAAATGCTGAGAAAAGGGGTAGCCGTACAAGCGATTTCATCGACACTCGGACATGTCAAACCAGATTCAACCGACATTTACTTAACGACTGACGAAGAGAAGCTACGTGACTGTGCATCAACTCTATCCATCATCCCTATGAAAGTGAGGGAACTTCAATGATGGAAAAAGCATATGTTAGCAAACTGGCTCCTTCCATGGAGGCTTTTGTGGCGTTTAAGCGTTCATTAGGATGGAAGTATGAAACGAGTGAATTTTATCTTCGTGAGTTTGATCGCTTCTGTGCGAAACATGAATCAGAGGGCGCCTCATTGAAAGAGATTGTCAAGAGTTGGGTGAGCTTGCGGGAAACTGAATGCTCGAACACCCAGCGAGTACGTGTGGCACCCGTTCGTGAATTCAGCAAATACCTCCAGTCCTCGAAGCACTCTTATGCGTTCGTTATCCCCAACAAAGTCTGCCGGAAGCAGACACGAACCATTCCACATTTCTTTACGAATGAAGAAATTATTCGATTTTTCAATGCATGTGATACGCTAACCCCTCGTAAGGAAAATCTTGTCCGCCATCTTGTCCTCCCCATGTACTTCAGATTACTTTACTGCTGTGGAGTGAGAACAAGTGAGGCGCGGCTGCTTCTGCGAAAAAATGTAAACCTGCATATTGGCTATATCGATGTTATCCATTCCAAAGGACCCAAAGACCGCAGGTTGTTTCTTCCGGAAGACCTTAGATTATTGTATTTGAAATACGATGCCGTCATAGATGACATATTTCCAGATCGAACATATTTCTTTCCGGTAAAATCCAATAGTTGTTACCAGAGTCAGTCGATTGGGCCAAATTTCAATAAGATATGGAAGTCTGCCGGTTTGGGTCATGAATCAGGTTCGAAGGCAAGAGCCTATGATTTCCGCCACCATTTTGCCTTTGCCACCCTTAATCGATGGATTGAGCAGGGAGCCGACGTAAATTCCAAACTACCATATTTAATGCGTTATATGGGACATTCCTCCTTAGAAAGCACTTTTTGCTACCTTCATCTTGTGCCTGAGTTTTTTTCAACGTTCTCCGAAAAGACAAAAATACTTGAGGGGTTGCTTCCGGAGGTGGGCTATGATGAAGAATAGTAAGAAACAGGCCGCACCAGATTTTTGGGCATATGCAAGAAGCTTTCTCCATACCTATTTGCCAAAGGTAAGAAACCTAAGCCAACACACCATAGCATCGTATAAGCAGTCCTTGACCTTCTATATTAATTACATGGAAACTGAAATAGGAATCGATCGTCAGAACATTACGTTCGACTGCCTAAGTAGAAAGCATCAAAAGCTTTCTCGTCTGGATGCATGAAGAGAAACATCTTGCAGACAAAACGTGCAACCTCCGATTAACCGCAATAAAATCATTCATGGAATATTGTGCAGACGAAGACATCACACTTGTTGCGGTTTACAATGATGTACGCAGTGTTCGCGGAATGAAAGAACAGAAGAAGCCCATAGCATATATGACGAATGAAGCTGTGGGCGCTTTATTGAATACTCCCAAAACCGATACAAAAAAGGGAAGACGCAATCGCATGATGCTCATCATGCTGTATGATACAGCCGCCAGAGCACAAGAACTTATAGATGTTACCCTTCGTGACCTGCACATTATTAATGTTAAGACGCCATTTGTAACTTTGACCGGTAAAGGCAACAAAAGCCGCAACGTTCCTCTAATGGAAAAAACCGTTGCGCACATCAAGCGATACCTTCAGGAATTCCATCCACATCCAACCACAAACGGTGAAAAACCGTTGTTCTATTCGATTAGGGACGGGAAACCTCGTGCCTTATCTACCGATTCATTGAATTTACTGCTTGGCCAATATGCAAATCAAGCGAGATTGGCTTGCCCTGAAATCCCACACCATGTTCATTGTCACTTAATAAGAAAAACAAGGGCTATGACGTTATACCGACAAGGCATGCCTTTGACAGTCATCATGAACTTGCTAGGCCATGAAAATCTATCTACCACATCGAACTTCTATGCTTTTGCAACGACTGAAATGATTCACGAAGCCATGAAGAAAACTAGTCCTGAAGCAGTAGTAGAATCACCAATTTGGAAAACCGAAGATGTTAAGAAGCTGATTTACAGTCTCGACTAAAAGCAAACACTATGCCGAAAAAATTACCGCAAACGCTTCATTTACTGGGGAATCGGAAGGTTTTTCGGTATAGTATTTTTTTCGGTATAGTCTGCACTATGACGAATTCGGCATAGCGTCGATAACGGCAAGATTTACCGCTCCGAGACCTTGCATTTCGCCTGTGCGAGCTTGGGTATACTCCTTACCCACACTCAGCCGTACGATGCCGCCAGTAAGGGCAAAATTGAGCGATTTTTCCGGACGGTGAAAACCCGGTTTTTCCCGTTGTTGAAAGCACAACCGGCCAACTCTTTGGACGAGTTAAACCAACGGTTTTGGAACTGGCTGGAAGAGGATTACCACCGGAAACCCCACGCCTCTTTGGCGGAGAAAACGCCGCTTGAGGTCTATCTCTCACAGGTGGAACACGTGAAGATGCTGGAGGAACCTGCTGCTTTGGATCCTGTATTTCTCAAGCGGGAGAGCCGCAAGGTGAAGCATGACGGGACCCTCTCTCTGAACGGACAACTGTACCAGGTTCCGGCCCGCTACGTGGGGCAGCGGATTGAGCTGCGGTATGACGAAAACGGCGTGCATGTATACGAGGAAGGCAAACCTGTCGCAACAGCGGAACGCGTGCATTTTGCCGACAATGCCCATGTGAAACGAAACCGTCCAAAACTTTCGTTTAAATCCGCTGTTGGAGAGGAGGAAGAGAAGAATGTATAAAGTGTTTTATTCTCTGTCCAAGTCCCCGTTTACGAAAGAGTTGAAGGAAACCGACTCGTATGCGTCCACATCGTTTACAGAAGCCACTGCCGCCTTGGAATTTCTGAAGAAAACCCGTGGTATGGGATTGCTGACCGGGGAGCCCGGGGCCGGAAAGACCTTTGCTCTACGGGTTTTTGCCGAGTCGCTCAATCCCTCTTTGTATAAGGTCATGTATTTTCCGCTTTCGACCGGAACGGTCATGGACTTTTACCGGGGACTGGCGATTTCTCTTGGGGAAGAACCGAAGTCCCGGAAAGTGGAGTTATTTCTGCAAATTCAACGGGCTGTGGAGAGTTTGTTTCGGGAACGCAAGATTACACCCGTGTTTATTCTAGATGAAATGCAGATGGCCAAAGATGTGTTTCTCAACGACCTGAGCTTACTCTTTAATTTCCGCATGGACTCTGAGAATCCCTTTATTCTGATTCTCGCAGGCCTGCCCTATTTGCGGGACCGGTTGATGCTGAACCAGAACCGGCCACTCGCCCAACGACTGATGGTGCGTTACAAGATGGAGGCACTGACCAAAGATGAGGTGGCGGGTTACATTGACCACCAAATGGGAGTAGCCGGTGCCAAACATCCGGTGTTTGACGAGTCGGCCAAAGAAGCGATTGCCGCCTCCTCACGGGGATGGCCTCGGCTGATTAACAACCTCGCCACCCACTCCCTGATTTACGGCTGTCAACTTAAGAGAGAGCAGATTGATGCCGAGATTATCCGCCTGGCGGCGGAAGAATTGGCGATGTAAGGGGGAAGACCAATGAGACGGAATACGACAATCCCTCGCACGGAAATCCGATACTGCAGAGAAACGGATCGCTGGTTGGTACACGGAATCGCACCAAAACCTATGCCAATGTATTGCGGCGAACAGCTATTCATTCTAGTAGACGGGAGGTACCTTCTATGCCGATTGGAACTGGACAGAGACTGGTATGTAATATTTGAAGACACTCGATTTTATTCACACAAACGAACCCACTACCAAGTGAGCTTCTTCTAGAGGAATCTGCTGATTCCTCTTTTTTCTAAATAATTTGCAAAGTTTGAGTGAAGGAATATGCAAATGTGAAAACCTCACTCTCCGAAAACCGAAATATCTTGGAAAATTGCCACATTGCATTGGATTTTCGCCCGATTTATTCTGAAGACGGCAGTCGGAAACAATGTGCTAATTCACAAGATTCTTCTCTATCTTGTAGTCGGCTGGTTGCTCGGCTGTGAACGATTGTTCCACTTCCGTACCCTTCAAAACGACTCTCTGATCAAGCGATTTTTAGCTGGACGGTGTCCACATCATTCCCTGCTGTACAAGGAATAACCCCTCTGTTATGGGGGCTGGTTTCGTATTGACAGGAAATGGAGCCTTCAGGTCAAGAGTAAGCGTCAAATCCTGCACACCTACAAAGCTGCTTTGCCCCATGAGATAATCTTCCTCAGAATGAAGCAAGGAGGATTTTTTTATGACACAAGCAGAGCTTAGAGAGGTATGGATCGCTCGGATCCAAGACTACCGGTCTAACGGAGAGCGTACTGCAACCTGGTGTGAACGCCACAAGGTTACGCCGCGC
>NZ_JBHSHC010000011.1:0-42462 GCF_042652925.1 Effusibacillus consociatus | reverse complement strand
ATCAATCCTCCTACGTATAGTATCGCTCTTATTTCGGAGGTTGTCCAACTTGATTACGGGGCTTAAGAGGTAACAGCGGAGTTCCGTTCGTCTACGGATTTTCCACAGAGAAGCTGGAGGCTTTCCTGGAAGGACATCGCTTAGCCTTTGAGTGGTTCGAAGCCATCAGTGAAGTATCTTGGTATCAGTTCCGTACCATGCTTGAATATAAAGCGAAATGGTTCGGGCGTACCGTAGTGGCAGTAGGCAAAGCATTCGCTTCTTCTCAACTTTGTTCGAAGTGTCATTATCAGAACAAGGAAGTGAAGAACTTGAATCTACGTGAATGGACATGTCCTTCTTGCAATACGCATCATCAAAGAGACATTAACGCAAGTAGAAACATTCTTGCCGAAGGCAAAAGACTACTATCTGCCTGATCGCAGGAACCGTAGGAACTACGGAGATAGCTTGGTAAATTAGTCGAGGTTACTCGGCTTTACCCAAGAATCCCGTGACTTTAGTCACGGGAGGTTCAAGAATTACTGTTATAGGAGAATACCCGGTTGAATAAGATAGCGATAAGACTTGGTTAAGTCGTAGAGTGCGATGGCGACTTGCTTAGGAGCGTGATGTCCGATTGGAACCTTTGATTCCAACGTCACTTCCGCCTAATGAAATGATCCGAATTATCAGATACGGGCTCCGAAAATCAAAAGTTCCGAAAAACATCGTTATTGTAGGTGCAGGTTTAGCAGGGCTGGTTGCTGGTTCTTTGCTGAAAGATGCAGGTCACAACGTGAAAATCATTGAGGCCAACAATCGGGTGGGAGGACGCGTCTACACCCTGCGAGCCCCGTTCACCGATGGATTGTATCTGGACGTAGGCGCAATGCGCATTCCCGAATCTCATTATTTGGTTTTGGAGTACATTCAAAAATTCGGTTTACCGATTCAACAATTCATCAACGAAACTCCTGAGGACACAATTTATGTCAACGGAATCAAAACCAGGTTGAAAAGTTACCTGCGGCAGCCGGATATACTAAAGTATCCGGTAGCTCCGCAAGAAAAGGGGAAAACCGCTCAGGAACTGCTGAATATGGCGGTTCAGCCCATCTTTGACTTTATCAATAAAGATCCAAGTCAAAATTGGCCAATGGTAGAAAGGAATTTCGATAAATATTCGATGTATACTTTTTTGAAATTCTTTCCTCATCAATTTGGAAGTGCTTTTTCCGAAGGGGCCATTGATATGATCGGAGTGCTCCTGGGTATAGAAGGATTCATGGAGGAGTCCTTCCTGGATATTAAACGATTTTTGATGCCTTTCCGACACAATCGCTTCTACGAGATTACAGGTGGTAATGATTTGCTGCCCCGAGCCTTTCTGCCGAAATTGCAGGAAGACATTTTGTTCCAACAAAGCATGACGAAAATTGTCCAGCATCAAAACGGAGTAACAATCTACTCGACTCATGAAACAACTTTGGATACTTACAGCCTTACAGGTGATCTTGCGATTGTGGCCATTCCTTTTACTGTTCTGAAATTTGTTGAGGTGGAACCTCGTGATTCATTTTCGTACAATAAGTGGAAAGCGATTCGCGAACTGCACTACGTGATAGACACTAAAATCGGGATCGAGTTCAAGAGCAGGTTCTGGGAAAGGGCCGGGCAATTGGGTGGCAGAACAGTGACGGACCTGCCGATACGGTTCACTTATTATCCAAGCTACGGGATCGGTTCACCCGGACCGGCCGTAATTTTGGCAAGTTATACATTGGGGGACGATGTTATGCCGTGGGATGGTTTACCGAACGAAGAGCGTATTCGGTATGCCTTAAAGAACCTGGCTGTGATTCATGGGGATCAAATTTATCGAGAATTTGTCAGAGGCACTTCCTTTAGTTGGGCCCAAAACCCATATTCTTGTGGAGAATGGGCGATGTTCAAACCGGGACAGCAAACTGAGTTGCATCCATTTATTGCGGCCCCTGAAGGGCGCGTTCACTTTGCCGGGGAACATACAACCCTTACCCACGGTTGGATGCAAGGTGCGATTGAGTCTGGCATACGGGTTGCTTTTGAAGTGAATGATCTGCCGAGATAGCGATAAAACAAGCAGCAGAACCCCCTTTCATCCTTAAACAAAAGGAGCAAAGGAGTCTGAACAATGCAGACTCCTTGTTTTTTTCTACAACGGGGTAGCATACATGCACGAGCAAAAGTGGCTTCAGTCCAAATGGTGCATGCATAAACGGACTTTCGAACCCTTATATAGTGATTTTAACCCGTTTATAACAGAATAGCGCCTTTTTAGGCTCCTATTTTTTAAGAAACAGCCAAATTCCACTGTTTTTCTACTTAAATCTCATCAAATAGGGCCCTGAAAGTCGGCAATTACTGGTTACAAGCGAAAACGGAGACAAATAGCGCCCGGAAAATCCGTTATTCCGAAACCAAACTTTCCTTCCGCGTTTGTTAAATCGGTCCGTCGTAGTTCATTTTTTTTGATAGAGACAGTTACCCCGCCAAATAAGAACAGCAATAATCAAACACACTATGCACTTTCAATTTGAACTTCGCGTTCGCCGGAACAAAGAAAGATCCTTCCCCATCAAACAGCTTCCATTCGGATTCTCCTGGCAGCAGAATCTCGACTTTCCCCGCCAATACTTCCATTTCTTCCGCTACGGAGGTACCGAATTCATATTCCCCGGGGAGCATCACACCGAGCGTTTTCTTCGATCCATCGGCAAATAATACAGTGCGGCTCGTTACTTTCCCTTCAAAATACACATTCGCGTTCTTCACCACTGTAACATTCTTGAATTCTGACATGTTTCTCCAGCCCCTCCGAAAATTCTGTAAACATTTTCTCCCTATCCTACTACAAGATTTAAAAATTGCATAGAGCGGCGGACAGGTCATTTTCGCTCCCGGTCAAGCATAGACATCACTAGGGACAAACGTTACGAAAAAGGGGTGGCACTCGGTGCAAAAGACCAACTGGCATTCACTGGGCGTTCCGGAATGCCTCCAGCTTACAGAGACAACTGTGAACGGCATCTCTTGGAAAGAGGCGGAACAAAGACGGCTGCGGTTTGGGGAAAACCGTTTGTCCGAGGGAGAACATGTTTCTCTGCTGTCTCTTTTCCTGAATCAATTCCGAGACTTTATGGTTCTTGTCTTGATGGCCGCAACATTGATCTCAGGGCTGTTAGGCGAATATACGGATGCGGTTACAATTATTGCAATTATCGTCGTCAATGGGATTCTGGGGTTCCTGCAGGAAGTCCGCGCCGAGCGGTCCCTGGCATCTTTGAAGCAGCTCGCCGCCCCGACCGCTCACATCGTCCGGGACGGAAAAAAGGTTACGATTCCCGCAGCCGAACTGGTACCCGGTGACATTGTCCATTTGGAGAGCGGGGATCGTGTTCCTGCAGACATCCGTCTGATCCGCTGCCAGTCTCTGGAAATCGAGGAATCGTCGTTAACCGGAGAATCACTCCCGGTTCCCAAAACAACCGAACCGATTGAAGACCCGCACGCGGGAATCGGGGATCGCCGAAATATGGCCTATATGGGTACCATGATTACCCGGGGGAAAGGGATCGGTGTGGTGGTAGCGACCGGAATGGACACCGAAATGGGGCTGATTGCCGATCTGATCCAGACTGCGGAGGACACTGAAACTCCCTTGCAGCGCCGTTTGGAACAGTTGGGCAAGATTCTGGTGTATGTGGCTCTCGCGATTACGGCGGTGGTCGTGGTTACAGGGATCATGCATGGACACGGCATTTATGAGATGTTCCTGGCGGGTGTTTCTTTGGCGGTTGCGGCTATTCCGGAGGGGCTGCCGGCGATTGTGACGATTGCGCTTGCACTCGGCGTGCAGCGCATGATCAAGCGCAAGGCGATTGTCAGAAAGCTTCCGTCAGTCGAAACTCTAGGTTGTGCGTCCGTTATTTGTTCCGACAAAACAGGAACGCTTACACAGAATATGATGACCGTTCAACAGCTGTGGGTGAACGGGCAGTTCTATGACATAACCGGGAACGGGTTTGAACCTGACGGAGAGTTTCAATTGGCAGGCAAAAAAGTGGATCCGCGCAAACGGGATGACCTGCGGCGTCTTCTGGAAATCGCGGTGCTGTGCAACAACGCCGAATTAACCCGGGAAAAGGCCGGTTCCAAACAAGAACCGCGTTGGGTTGTCTATGGAGATCCCACCGAAGGGGCGCTGCTGGTACTGGGAGCGAAAGCGGGAATTACGCCGGAAAGCTTGGCCGAAGTCGAACCTCGCTTGGATGAGCTTCCGTTTGACTCTAATCGGAAAATGATGTCGGTGCTGACCAGGAACCAGGCAGGGGAAGCCCAATTGCTTGTGAAGGGAGCTCCCGATGTCCTGCTCGAACGCTGCTCCCATATGCTGATTGACGGCAAACCGGTTTCAATGAGTTCCTCTTTGCGCAAAGCGGTTGCTCAAGCCAATGAATCAATGGCTGCAGGGGCGCTCCGCAACTTGGGGATCGCATACCGCCCCGTCCGGAATCCGGCCGAGATAAAAACTGCAGATCCGGAAAAAGGGCTGGTGTTTATTGGATTGTTAGGGATGATTGATCCCCCTCGCCCGGAGGTTTACCAGGCGATTTCAAAATGTAAAAAAGCGGGGATCAAGACGGTCATGATCACGGGCGACCATCAGGTAACCGCTGAAGCAATCGCTCGTCAAATTGGAATTCTCCCGCCTGGCGGAATGGTGATAAACGGCGCTCAACTCAACACAATGTCTGACAAAGAACTGCAAGAACGTGTAGGAGACATTTATGTATATGCCCGTGTTTCACCGGAACATAAACTGCGGATTGTGAAAGCTCTGCAACAAAATGGGCATGTGGTCGCGATGACAGGCGATGGTGTAAACGATGCTCCGGCTATCAAAGCGGCCGACATTGGAATTGCTATGGGACGGACCGGCACAGACGTAGCGAAGGAAGCGTCCGCCCTGATTTTGTCGGATGACAATTTTGCCACGATCGTAGCAGCTATTGAAGAGGGGCGCGGCATTTACGATAACATCCGCAAATTTGTCCGATATTTGCTCGCTTCCAATGTAGGCGAAATCCTGGTGATGTTCTTCGCCATGCTGGCAGGTCTTCCGCTGCCGCTCTTACCGATCCAGATTCTCTGGGTCAACCTCGTCACGGACGGTCTGCCTGCAATAGCTTTGGGAGTGGATCCGGCTGAAAAAAATATTATGCAGAAACGACCGCGCAATCTGAAAGACAGTATTTTTGCAAATGGAGTCGGCCTGAAGATCATGACACGGGGAATGTTGATCGGGTTGTCAACTTTGGCTGTATTCTGGCTCATGTATTCAACCGATCCGAATAACCTGGTGAAAGCGCAAACCATGGCATTTTCCACGCTGGTCATGGCACAGCTGATCCAAGTGTTCGATTGCCGAAGTGTCGAAGGGGGGATCTTCTCCCGCAATATTTTTGAGAATCCCTGGTTGATTCTTGCGGTTCTAACATCGGCTCTGCTGCTGGGTGGAGTGATCTACATCGAACCGATGCAGCCGATCTTCAAGACAGTTCCGCTCAATCTGTGGGATTGGATTGTGGTTCTGACAGCTGCGGCAGTTCCCACCTTTTCGTTGGCCGCCCGTCGTACCGCCAACCGGATGGTTCGGCGTACGAGGCCGTCGTTTCATCGATAAAGAAGATCATAAGAAAAAGCCCTTCTGCCCAATGGCGGGAGGGCTGTTCGCCTGAATGCGGGTTACGGACCGGGGATCTTGCGGGTCTGATAATGATCTTCGAGCACCAGCCAATTTTGTGGAAACGGCGAGCTGATTTCCCAGTAGCTTACGCCGCGAAGCCCGTATTCATCAACCGTATCGAATTTTGCCTCAATGCTGCGAGCATCTTCAAACCAGACTTCGTGTTCACGCCCCTGTTCATCGGTATAGCGGAAAAAAGGAGATTGGTAGAGTGAATGATACTGGATATCAGCACCGTATTTCACCGCCCGGAGAATGGCTTCTTGCGGACGAATGGTGGGTGCATAGGGGCCTCCTTTTACAAATGGCAATGTCCAATCACGACCATACAAAGGCACGCCCATTAAGATTTTGCTGCGCGGAATTGCGCTTACAGCGTAATCCAATGCCCGTCTCACTTCGTTAATGGGAGCTATCGCCAGGGGAGGGCCACCCGCCCATCCATATTCATATGTCATGATTACTGTAAAATCAACAATCTCCCCATGTGCCGGGTAATTATGTGCTTCATAAAGCAAACCGATCTGTTCGGCCTTGACTTTTGGAGCCAGTGCAGTTGAGACCGAATATCCCTCGGGACGCAGGCGGCTGACGACACGGCGCAGAAACTGGTTGTACCTTTCCCGGTCTTCCGGCAATACGTATTCAAAGTCGATATTCAACCCGCGATATCCCTTGCTCTTCATCGTATCCAAAATGTTGCCGATGAGTTTGTCCTGAATATCTGTGCTGGTTAAAAGCGTGTGGGCCAACTCCGAACTGAACTTCCTGCCGATAAAATTGGCGATTACCAGTAAAGGAGCCACTCGTTCCTCTTTGGCCGTTTCCAGTACAGCGGTGTCATTGATCGGGATGAGAGTGCCGTCTGACCGGATGCCATAAGTGAACAGACTCAAGTATGTCAAACGGTCTCCAACTTTACGGACAATTTGCTGTCCGGTTGTTCCGGTTTGCGTCAGGTAGCCGTTGACTTCGACGGTCGGTTGGGGCGGTTTCGGAATCCGCAAGACCTGGCCCGCATAAATAAGTGACGGGTTGACGATTCGATTGGCTCGAACAATCGATTCGACTGTTGTACCATAGCGGCGGGCAATCATCCACAGGTTTTCACACGGTTTCACAACATGCATCTGATCGCGTATTGGGATGACAAGAGCTTGCCCGACTACCAATTGATCGGGATTGGGAAGTTCATTGGCTTGCACAATTGGGCAGATGGTGACATTGTATCGACGGGAAATGAGCCAGAGAGTTTCTCCTCTTTGCACCACATGGATTTGCACTGATATCCCCTCTTTACCTCCGAATCTTCTGTTACTATATTCGGCTCATGTCCCGTAGGCTTTAGGTATCTGCCCAAACTGTTCCGACAGTTTCCTCAACCATGGAAAAGCCCTCGACGTCTGATCGAGGGTCTCTTTTGGATTACTCCTGATTCACCAGGAATTTCAATTCATTCAGTTTTTCATCACAATCCACAAGTAAATTTTGGCCGTTTAAATACCAAACATCTTCTTGTTCCATAAAAAAGGTGATGCCTTCCACAACTTTATGAATACCCACCGTCCGAGGCAGTTCCTTTGTCACGCCTAATGAAAAACCGCTCTGTACAGTACTGCATCCCCCCAGCCTTGCAAAAAAACGCAGCGAATCCCCTTCCTTTGCATCCATTTCTTTTTTGAACCACTCGACAGCAGGTTGTGTTACGGATATATGCATGGTTAAAATCCTCCCGGAAACTTTTCATTATTTTAAAGGATTCCAACAAATAAATCTATGAATGATCCAAAATGGTTGTCATTCTCCGTCTCATTGAGATATTTTAAGAAAACCTGTGAAAAACTTGTCTATTGGGGCCCGAATGCAGTAAAATAGGAAGCACGGAAAGAAGGGATTTCCATTGATTAGGAGCATGACCGGATATGGTCGTGGAGATGTTGTTCAACAAGGCTATCGGGCGGTAGCCGAGTTAAAAGCGGTTAACCACCGGTATGCCGAGATTCACGTACGTATGTCCCGCGATCTTCTTGCTTACGAGGACTCGATCAAAAAGTTGATTACCGAAAAGATCCGCCGTGGTCGAATTGAGGTCTACATAACTTTTGAGCGGTTATCCGGCAGTGTTCCGGAAATCGAAGTGAATCGGGAGTTTGCAAGAGAATTGAAGAAGACTTCCGACAGACTGGCGGAAGAACTGGGAGTACAGTCCGATCTGTCCGTTGCACAATTGCTTCAATTTGAAGGTGTTGTGCAGGTCCGAACTGCGGAAGAAGATCCCGAACAAGTTCAAAAAGTCATTGCCCAAGCTGTATCGCAAGCTGTCGACAAGCTTCTCGAAATGAGAGCACGCGAAGGGGCTCAGCTGGCGGCCGATTTTCAAGAACGTCTGGATCGGTTGGCCGATGCTGTACAACAAATGAGCGAGAGAAGTCCGCTTGTTGTTGAGGATTACCAGGAACGGCTGCAAAAACGTCTGCAGGAATGGCTTGAGGGAAAAATGGAGTTGGACGAGTCCCGGCTGCTGACGGAAGTTGCAATCTTTGCGGAACGAGCTGATATTGATGAAGAATTGGTCCGTTTGCGGAGCCATATCAAGCAGTTTCACGAAACTCTAAAATTGGTCGAACCCGTCGGCCGAAAACTGGATTTTCTCGTGCAGGAAATGAACCGGGAAGTCAATACCATCGGTTCGAAATCGAATGATCTGATCCTTTCCCAATACGTGGTGGAAGCCAAGAGCCTTCTGGAACAGATACGGGAACAAGTTCAAAACGTTGAGTAGTGAATAAAGCAGAGGAGGAATTCCTGTGGGCATCAAGTTAATCAATATTGGATTTGGAAACATTGTATCAGCGAATCGCATTATCTCGATCGTATCGCCTGAATCCGCTCCCATTAAGAGAATTATTCAAGAAGCGCGCGATCGCGGAATGCTGATCGATGCTACCTATGGCAGACGCACACGCGCGGTGATCATTACGGACAGCGACCATATCATCCTGTCCGCCGTCCAACCGGAAACGGTTGCCCATCGTCTGGTAGCCAAAGACAACACTCAAGACGACGAAGAATAGGGTGTATGCGATGATACAAAAAGGTCTGCTGGTCGTCTTATCAGGCCCGTCCGGCGCCGGGAAGGGGACGGTGTGCAAGGCGATGCTGCCGGCGATGCCGGAGATGGGCTATTCAATCTCCTGTACTACCCGCCAACCCCGCCAGGGAGAGGTTGAAGGAGTGAACTACTTCTTCAAAACCCGTGAACAGTTTGAACAAATGATCCGCAATGACGAGCTGCTTGAATGGGCGGAGGTGTACGGGAACTATTACGGAACCCCGCTTCGCTATGTGGAGGAACAGCTGTCCGAAGGTCGCAACGTGCTGCTTGAGATTGATATTCAAGGAGCATTGCAGGTGAAGAAGAAGTATCCGAACGGGGTTTTCATTTTCTTGATTCCCCCGTCGCTGGAAGAGTTGAAAAAGCGGATTCTCGGACGCGGTTCGGAAACGGAGGAGTCATTCAAACTCCGGTTCGGGTCTGCTGCCGAAGAGATGAACTATATTAACGAATATGATTATGTCGTGGTCAACGACAAGGTGGAACAAGCAGTAGACCGGATTCGCTCCATCATTTATGCGGAATTGTGTTCCGTAAAACGCAATCGCGAATATTACAACAAGCTGATTCAGGAGGGAACCAAACATGCTGTATCCTTCGATTGATGCATTAATGGAAAAGGCAGACAGCAAATATTTTCTCGTGGTGGCCGCAGCCAAAAGAGCACGTCAACTGCAAGACGGTGCCGATCGGCAGGTTCAGGTGCACACCAACAAGGATGTAACTGTTGCTTTGAACGAAATCTTTCAGGATAAAGTCAGATACATCCGTACCAAAGAGGGGATCAAGTAATTGACGAAACAACCTGGCTGGGTTGTTTCTTTGTTTGTTACTTGTTTGGGAAGCAGAGGAGTGATAGCGTCATGAAGGGCAAAGTGATCCTGGTGGGGGTTTCAGGGGGGATTGCTGCCTATAAAGCGGCTGGGCTTTGTTCGGCTCTCGTCAAAGAGGGAGCCGTGGTGCACGTAATAATGACCGAATCCGCGATGAAATTCATTACACCTCTTACCTTTCAAAGTCTGGTGAAAACCCCGGTCATAACAGACATATTTACAGAGCCGGATCCGGCGGAAATCAGTCATATTGCGCTGGCTGACAAAGCGGACCTTGTGGTGGTAGCCCCCGCTACTGCCAACATGATTGCGAAAGCGGCTCACGGGTTGGGGGATGACATGCTGTCCACCACCATTCTGGCGACTCGCGCTCCGATTCTGTTTGCACCTGCGATGAACGTCAACATGTACAACAATCGGGTTGTGCAGGAAAATATCGCCCGTTTGCGGGATCGCGGTTACCTGCTGGCGGAACCGGGGGAAGGTCCGCTGGCTTGCGGATATACAGGGAAAGGGCGGCTGCCGGAACCCGAAGAGCTGGTGGCTGTGATCCGGGCGATTTTTCAGCAGAAACAGGACATGCAGGGTCTGAAAGTGTTGGTTACCGCCGGAGGCACACGTGAGCGAATCGACCCGGTTCGCTATTTGACAAATGACTCCAGCGGAAAAATGGGCTATGCGTTGGCGGAAGCGGCTGCTCAACGTGGTGCACATGTGACGCTTGTGTCGGGCAATACGTCATTGAACCCTCCTCCGAACGTGAAAGTCATCTCCGTCGAATCTGCATTGCAGATGTATGACAAGGTTATGGAATTGCTGCCGGAACAAGATGCGGTCATCAAGGCAGCTGCGGTTGCCGATTACCGTCCGGCAGTTTCAGCGGACAAGAAAATCAAGAAGACGAAGGATCATATGACCATTGAGCTGGTCCGTAATCCGGATATTCTTGCGGAAATTGGGACCCGTAAAACATCCAAACAGGTGATTGTCGGATTTGCTGCAGAGACGAATGATGTGGAAACAAATGCGATGGACAAACTCCGCCGAAAGAATGCCGATCTGATCGTCGCCAACGATGTCTCCAAAGAAGGCGCGGGTTTTGGCGTTGATACGAATATTGTTTCGTTTATCAGACCGGATCAGCCGCCCCGTCGCCTGCCGCAGATGAGAAAGCGGGATGTGGCGGAAGCGATACTGGATGAAATCGTAACGATTCGAACTTCCAAATCCGGGATGGATCGGTCATGACTACTGCCGGCGGTCTGTTTGCAGAAGTAATTGTCGATGTGCATTCCCGAGATGTGGATCGACCGTTCCATTATCGAATCCCTGACCGTTTTGACCGGCAGATGCAAGTAGGAACCCGTGTGATTGTTCCGTTTGGTTCGAGACGGATTGAAGGATATGTAATCGGAATTTCCGACTGTGCAGAAGTGGAGAACGTGAAAGAAATTCTGGAAGTGCTGGATGAGATCCCCCCTTTGACGGAAGAACTGGTCAAGTTGGCAGACTGGTTGTCCTATCGCTACTTGGCATCCAAAGCGGCGTCTGTTCAAGCGCTGTTGCCGGCCGGGATTCGATCCAAAACCTCAGTACGATTGCTGCTGGCTGAGGATGCGGCAGAACAGATTGCCAACAGGAATCCGGCTCGGCAAATGTCTCCCAAGGATCGTGAAGTGGTTTCCCTTCTGGAAGAGGGGGTACCGGTCTATAAAGAGAAACTGCTGAAAGACAGCCCCGGCTTGAAAGCTTCCCTGCAGCGATTGATTCAGTCGGGGATCGTGCGGGAAAAACATGAAGTGTCACAAAGCGTGCAAACGCTCTATATAAATGTGGTAAGCTGCACTCTCTCAGAGACCGATTTTCAAGAGGCTCTGGATCAGATTCCGGCGCGGGCGTTCAAGCAAAAAGAAGTCGCCCAATGGGTGTGGAACCACGGACCCTCGGTTCCTGTAAGAGACGTACTTCGTGCCACTTCTGCAACCTACCCGGTGATCAAGGCGCTTGTGCAAAAAGGAATTCTGCACATGACGGAGGAAGAGGAGCGCCGAGACCCCTACGCGAATCGATTCAGCGGTCCCTTGGAACAACCGCTTGAACTGACAGATTCCCAGGCACAGGCCTTCAAGTCGATTGTGGCTGCTCTCTCTGCAAAACGGGCCCATCAGATACTGCTGCAGGGAGTTACAGGCAGCGGAAAAACGGAAATCTATCTGCAGTCGATCGCAGCTTGTGTTGGGGAAGGTCGGCAAGCGATTGTGCTGGTGCCGGAGATTTCGTTAACGCCTCAAATGGTGGAACGGTTTAAACGGCGTTTCGGAGAGGCTGTGGCCGTTTTGCACAGCCGCTTGTCGCAGGGGGAAAGGTATGACGAATGGAAACGGATTCGAAGAGGAGAAGTTTCGATCGCGGTGGGAGCCCGTTCCGCCATCTTTGCGCCGTTTGAGAATATTGGCCTGATTGTCATTGATGAAGAACATGAACTGTCTTACAAACAGGAAGACCAACCGAAATACCATGCCCGGGAGGTTGCCTGGCAGAGGGCTCTCCATCACGGGGCGGTTCTGCTGCTTGGGTCTGCGACGCCTTCGCTTGAAACCCGCCATCTGACGGATCAAGGGAAAGTCAGACAAATTCTCCTCCCGACCCGCTTTAATAACAATACCCTGCCCAAAGTGCAAATCGTTGATATGCGGGATGAACTGCAAGCAGGGAACCGGTCCATGTTTTCACGCTCTCTGCACCGGCTGATTCTGGATCGGCTTGAGAAAAAAGAGCAGATGATTTTGTTTTTGAACCGGAGAGGTCATTCCACCTTCGTTCTTTGCCGCAACTGCGGTTTTGTCGCGAGGTGTCCCGATTGCGATGTGTCGTTAACGTATCACAGCGTAAGAGGGTTTGAGGTTCTGCGCTGCCATTACTGCGGCCATTCGGAACCTTCGGTTTCGAAGTGCCCTTCCTGTACAAGTCCGCATATCCGCACTTTTGGTACAGGCACTCAGCGGGTGGAGGAAGAACTGAAGAAAGTGTTTCCAAGCGCACGCGTAATCCGCATGGATGTGGACACGACCGGTACAAAGGGAAGTCACGAACGGATGCTTCAGCAGTTTCGGGAAGGGGAGGCGGATATCCTGCTCGGCACTCAGATGATCGCCAAAGGACTCGACTTCCCGCGCGTGTCTTTAGTGGGGGTCATTACTGCTGATATATCATTGAATTTGCCCGACTTTCGGTCTTCCGAGCGAACCTTCCAGCTGCTGACCCAAGTGGCGGGTCGCGCAGGCCGTCACGAATTGGAAGGAGCCGTCCTGATCCAAACGTATCATCCGGATCACTACGCGATACAATACGCGGTAACGCAAGATTATGAACAATTTTATCGGGAAGAGATCCGGATTCGTCGCACTTTGGAGAACCCCCCGTTTTGCGAATTGACCGTTTTTACCGTACAGCATCAGCAGCAAGCAAAAGCGGAGCGTCTGATTCGGGGATTGGAACACAAGCTGCGCTCGCTCTTTCAACACCTGGATCAGGTCGAGGTGCTTCCTGCATGTCCTGCACCACTGGCCAAACTGCAGGGCAAATACCGCTATCATCTATGTGTTAAATTTATGGAATTTCCCCTTGTTCAGCAAGGGTTGACGGAAGGCTATCTTGAGTATTCCCGACTTGCCCGGCAGGAAGAGGGAATACTTGCGGTCGACGTAAACGCTCAAATGATAATGTAAACCACCCATTAAAGTGACGAATAGCTCCGCAACGAATTCCGAGTACTTTAATGGGGACCCGAAAAAGAATTTATTTGGGGAGGAAAGACAGATGGCGATTCGAGTGATTCGTCTGGAAGGCGATCCGGTATTGCGTGAAGTTGCGAAGCCGGTTCCGGAAATTACAAAAAATATTCTGAAGCTCTTGGACGATATGGCGGAAACCATGTATGACGCAGATGGCGTCGGTCTTGCTGCACCGCAGGTCGGGATCTCCAAACGAGTGATCGTGATGGACTGCGGAGAGGGCTTGATTGAAATGATCAACCCGGTGATCGTCTCTAAAGAAGGAGAGCAGATCGGACCTGAAGGTTGTCTTTCAATTCCAGGAGTTACCGCCGAGGTGAACCGTGCGAATCGTGTAGTGGCGAAAGGATTGAACCGACACGGGGAAGAGATTACGGTTGAAGGGGAAGGGCTTCTTGCCCGCTGCATTCAGCATGAGATAGACCATCTGGATGGGATTCTGTTTACCGATTATGTGAATCCTCTGGATCTGATGAAAACCAAGAAGTAGTACAATTGGATTTTTTGCAAAAACTAGAAAGCGGGGGTGGGGATATGCGTATTCTATTTATGGGAACTCCGGACTTTGCCGTTGCCAGCTTGAATGCACTGCATGCGGGAGGATACAACATTGTCTGTGCGGTAACCCAACCGGATCGACCAAAAGGGCGAGGGAAGCAATTGACACCCCCTCCTGTAAAAGTGGCCGCGTTGGAGAAAGGAATACCTGTATTTCAACCTGAAAAGATTCGAAGTGAAGAGGCTCTGTCCCATCTGGAAAGCTTACAGCCGGATCTTCTCATTACCGCGGCCTATGGGCAGCTTCTTCCTGCCCGTCTGCTGGACATGCCCAGGCTTGGATGTATAAATGTGCATGCCTCCTTGCTCCCGAAACACCGGGGTGGTGCTCCCATTCACCGGTGCATCATAAACGGGGACAAGGAATCCGGCGTCACCATCATGAGAATGGTACTGGCACTTGATGCGGGAGACATGCTGTCGCAGGTAAAGGTGCCGATTGATGAAAAAGATACGGTTGGCAGCTTACATGATAAGCTTGCGCAGGCGGGCGCCGAACTGTTATTGGAGACACTGCCGAAGATAGCGGACGGTACCGTTACCGAGACTCCGCAGGACGAATCATCAGTTACATATTCACCCACATTGACGCGGGATGACGAACGGATCAACTGGTCGAAAAGCGCCCAGAAGCTATACAACCAAGTTCGCGGACTGAACCCGTGGCCGGTCGCATTTACCAAAATGAACGATAAAATCTATAAAATTTGGTGGACGGAGATTGTGGATGAGAAAACCGTCACCGGTAAACCTCCGGGCACCGTACTCCGTACTACAAAAGATGCGATTGAAGTGCAAACCGGTGAAGGAGTTCTTGCGATAAAGGAATTGCAGCCTGAAGGAAAGCGGCGGATGACCGCGGAGGAACTGCTCCGGGGACAAACTATAGAGGCAGGTTATCAATTTGGCGAATGAAATCAGAAACCGGAATCACAAAATGAACGCAAGAGAGCTGGCCCTGCAGGTGCTGATCGCGATAGATGATCAATCCGCCTACAGCAACCTGGCCTTGCAATCCGCTTTCTCACGACATTCGCTTCCTGCTAATGATAAAGGGCTTGTTACAGAGATCGTGTATGGGACGGTTCAGCGTTCCAATACAATTGATTACCGACTTCAGCCATTTTTGAAGCAGCCGCTGCATAGACTTGACAGTTGGGTGAGAAATCTCCTGCGCTTGACTGTCTATCAAATTGATTATTTGGAACGGGTTCCCGCTTTTGCAGCGATCCATGAGGCAGTGGAGATTGCCAAGCGGCGCAATGCCCGATTATCCGGATTCATGAATGCGGTTCTGAGGAACGTGGTCCGTTCCGGCAAGCCCAATTTTCCTTCTCTTGAAAAGGATCCGATTCGCCATTACTCTTTGCTGCATTCGCATCCCGAGTGGCTGGTGAAAGAGTGGAGCGACCAGTACGGACTCGATGAAACGGCGGCGATCTGTGAAGCGAATAATGATCGACCTTCTTTGTCGCTTCGCGTGAACCGGCTTCGAGCAAGCATTGAGGAAGTACTGTCAGCACTGAAGGCAGGTGGAGTTAACGCGCATCCGTCTTTGCTATGCCCGGAGGGGATTGTATTGGAGGCGGGAGTCGATGTTGCGAAACTCGGCGCGTTTCGTGACGGGCTGTGTACGGTGCAGGATGAAAGCTCCATGCTTGTCGCCCGTTGTGTGGACCCAAAGCCGGGAATGCGAATCCTGGATGCCTGTGCAGCGCCTGGAGGAAAAACCACACATCTGGCGGAGTGCATGGAGGATCAGGGAGAGATTGTGGCGGCAGACATACATGAGCACAAAGTGGGATTGATCCGGAATGCAACCGCTCGTCTCGGACTCTCTTCCATTCAACCCGTGACGGGGGATATTCGGGAACTTCTCCCTACGCTTGGCGAGTTTGATGCGGTACTGCTGGACGCACCTTGCTCCGGATTTGGGGTGATCCGCCGAAAACCGGATATCAAATGGCGCAAATCGCCGGAGAATGTGGCTGAAATCCAAGAGATCCAACAAGATTTGATCCTTCGGGTCGCCGATGCGGTTAAGCCCGGGGGCGTTCTGGTTTACTCAACCTGCACAATCGAGCGGAAGGAAAACGATGAAATTATACGAACTTTATTAGAGAAAAGGGTCGATTTTCAAATTGAACCGCTTGACAAGCTTTTGCCTGACGTGGTGAGAAAGAGAAGCGGAGCACCGGAAGGGTGGGTGCAGGTATTGCCTCACCATTTCGGCACAGACGGATTTTTCATATGCAGATTGAGAAAAATGAGTGCAACAGGGAGGTGAACACGTTGGAGACGCTTATTGAACTGACGGAAAAGAAAACGGAATTGTACGGCTTGCGTCCGGACGAAATGGAACAGTGGATGGCGAAACTCGGACAACCGAAGTTTCGTGCCAAGCAGGTGTATAATTGGTTATATAAAAAACGGGCGACGTCCATTGACGAGATGACAGATCTGCCTGCCGCCTTTCGGGAAGTGTTAAAGGAGAAAGCGGTGCTGGGAACGATGAAGGAAGTGACGCGTCAAACGTCGCGGGATGGGACGATTAAAATTTTGCTTGAACTCCACGACGGGAGCACTGTGGAAACCGTACTTATGCGGCACAACTATGGAAACTCGGTTTGTGTATCCAGTCAGGTAGGCTGCCGCATGGGCTGTACATTCTGTGCATCTACGCTGGGCGGACTGATCCGTAACCTTTCTGCCGGGGAAATCGTTGAGCAGATCATGTTCTTTCAGCGTTTGCTGGACGCTGAGGAACAGCGTGTATCCTCCGTTGTTCTCATGGGGTCGGGCGAACCTCTTGAGAACTACGATGCAGCCATGAAATTCATTGATATCATTACCGCTCCGGAATCAATCAATATCGGGGCTCGCCATATTACAGTCTCGACAAGCGGACTGGTTCCGGCGATTCGCAGACTGGCGGATGAGAAACGGCAGATTACACTGGCAATCTCTCTGCACTCGCCGTTTGATGAACTGCGGTCTTCCATGATGCCTGTGAACCGCGCCTGGAATATCGAACAATTGATGGATGCATGCAGATATTATTGGAATCAGACCGGACGCAGACTGTCTTTCGAGTATGCTTTAATCGGCGGGGTCAATGACGATTTGCGGCATGCCCGTGCTCTGGCGGATTTGCTTCGTGGCGTCCAATGCCATGTAAACCTGATTCCTGTAAACTATGTGCCGGAGAGAAATTACCAGCGCACTCCAAAAGAGCAGATTCGCGCTTTTGTGGACGAACTGAACCGGTTGGGAATCAACGCAACCATCAGAAGAGAAATGGGGCACGACATTGCGGCCGCTTGCGGGCAATTGCGGGCGGAACAGGGGAGAATCTAGGGGTGAGTTAAATGGAATACGCAGCGAAAAGCCATATCGGGTTGGTTCGGCAAATCAATGAGGATGAGTTTGCCGTTCATGTGGACCTGAATTCCTATCAGGTCGTCTTGGTTGCAGACGGGATGGGGGGACACATGGCGGGTGAAATCGCCTCTTCGATCGCTGTCGAGGTGGCCGGTCTCAGCTTGCGGGAGAAACTCCAGGGGAAGACGGAGGAAGAGGTAGAGTCTGACCTGAGTGATTTTATCGTGGAGTCCATTTTACTTGCAAATGAGGCGATTTATCAACGCGGGCAAAGTTCGAGCGGCTGCTCCGGAATGGGGACAACAATCGTTGCAACCATTGTCAGTCCGCGTTCCATTACCATGGGCTATATCGGTGACAGCCGGGGGTATTTGCTGACGCCAAACGGGATCAAGCAGTTGACGGATGACCACTCCTTGGTGAATGAATTGTTCAAAAACGGACAGTTGACTGAGGAAGAACTGAGCACTCATCCACAGAAAAATATTTTAACGCGCGCATTGGGAACCGATCAGCGGGTAGAGGTGGATCTGATCAGCGCCCAGTGGGCAGAAGGAGATATTCTTCTTCTTTGTACGGACGGGCTCACCAACCTGGTGACCGACCGGGAAATCGAACAGGTTATGAAAGAGGAAGGCAGCTTGGACGATAAAATTAACCGACTGATCGAACGTGCCCTGGAGGAGGGCGGTAATGATAATATTACCGTTGTAGCGCTGCGTAATACAGTCGGAGAGAAACGGGGTGAGACGCAGTGATCGGTAAAAAATTGGCGAATCGATATGAGATTCTGGAGCGTATTGGCGGCGGCGGGATGGCCATCGTATATCGCGCTTTGGATACCGTATTGAACAGATACGTATCGGTAAAAGTACTGCGTGCCCAATTCGTTACAGACGAAGAGTTTGTTCGCCGTTTTCGGCGGGAAGCCCAATCTGCCGCGAGCCTCTCGCATCCCAATGTGGTAAATATTTATGATGTTGGCGTTGAGGATGAAACGTACTTTATCGTCATGGAATACATCAATGGCAAAACGTTAAAAGAGATCATTCAAGAACGGTCGCCGCTGCCCATTGCAGAGGCGGTGGATATCGCAAAACAAATCTGTTCGGCCCTGCATCATGCACATGAACATCAAATTGTGCACAGGGATATAAAGCCTCACAACATCATGGTCGGGAAGGACGATCATGTGAAAGTGACCGATTTCGGGATTGCCCGGGCAGTTACATCGAACACGATCACACATAATGGATCTGTGATTGGATCGGTTCATTATTTTTCGCCGGAACAAGCACGGGGAGCCATAACAGATGTAAAATCGGACATCTACTCATTAGGTGTTGTGCTGTATGAAATGTTAACCGGAGAACTGCCGTTTTCCGGCGAGACGCCTATCTCGGTCGCGTTGAAGCATTTGCAGGAACATTTTGTGGAGCCCAGACAATTAAATCCCAAGATCCCGCAAAGCGTTGAAAACATTATTTTGAAGGCCCTGGCCAAAAATCCTGAAGTGCGGTACCAGACAGCAAAAGAGATGTTCCGCGATCTTGATAAAGCACTGCAGAATCCGAACGTTGAGAAGTTTACCGCGCCGGATGTTACGGCTTTAACACAACCGACTTTGCAGATCCCGGCAGCCGCGTTAAGGGAGCATTCCCCTGAGAAGCTGACGGCAGCCGCAGAAGCCAATGAAATACAAGAACCAAAAAAGCGAAACATCTGGAAAACCATTGGTATTATTGTGGCCTTATTGCTTTTGGGAACGGCTGGGGTGGCAACCGGCTATACCATCATGAACAACGTGTTGGCCGGTGAGGAAGTGGAAATGCCCAAGGTTGTCGGGATGCCGTACGAGGAAGCCGTTAAAAGGTTAAAAGAGGCCGGATTCAAGGAAAAGAATATTAAAAAAGAGGAAGCGAAAGATCCGGGCGGGCCCAACAACCGGCCGCCTTTTGCTGCGGGATTGGTGTTTGAGCAGGATCCTGAGTCGATGAAGAGGGTGAAAACCGGTCGGACGGTTACGTTAAAGGTAAGTCTCGGTGCTGAACAAGTCTTAATGCCAAATCTCCAAAACAAGACGGAGCAGGAGGCAAAAGATGAGCTGGCCAATCTGCATTTGGATCTCAGCACGATCAAATTTGTAACCAAACCCCATAATGAAGTCGAAAAGGGAAGAGTGTTTTATCAGGTTCCAGGCCCTCAAGTACCGATCACACCCGGCCAATCGCAAATTGAAGTTCATATCTCCACCGGACCGGAAACCGCAAAAGTGCCGGATGTTCGAAATCTTTCTTATTTGGACGCAACAAGCAAACTTCGTCAAGCCGGTTTCGATGTTGGAAATGTTATCCAGGAATTCAGTTACACCGTTGCAAACGGTCAGGTTACAAAACAAGAACCGTTTCAGCCCAATCAGGATGCTCCGAAAGGATCGAAGATCGATCTTTGGATCTCCAAAGGCATGCCCCCGGATACGAAAGATTTGTCCTTTAAAGTGGTTGCCAATCCTGAGGCAGGGAAAACAATTACGTATAAGATAGTTAAGACGGATGCGCTTGGTACCAAAACAGTCGCTGAGGAGAAATTATCCTCACCCAAGGAGTTTTCTGTTAAACTGTATGTCACCCCGAACATCGACGGCGTAATCGAAGTGTACGAAAACGGAGTGCTGAAGGAAAAGAAAATCGTACCATATCCTTCTTAAGACTGGAGGAATCGCATGCCGGAAGGAATGATCGTCAAGGCATTGGCCGGTTTTTACTATGTATTGGCGGAAGATCGTCTTTATCAGTGCAGGGCTCGCGGAATCTTTAAAAAAAGGGGAATTGCCCCTCTGGTTGGCGATCGGGTGATCTTTACCCCCGTGGGCGGACAAGAAGGTGTGGTGGAAGAAGTTCTTGCCCGCTCGGTGGAATTGGTTCGTCCGCCGATTGCCAATGTCGATCAGGCTGTGTTGGTCTTTTCCGTCAGGGAACCTGTCTTCAACCGGCGTTTATTGGACCGGATGCTGGTCTTGATTGAAAAGGCCGGCATTGAGGCGGCCCTGGTCCTTACAAAAATCGATTTGTTGGACACGCTCGAGAAAATTGACAACGAAATTCGCCCCTATAGGGAAATCGGTTATCCGGTGTACAGGGTTTCCTCCAAACAAGGGACGGGACTTGAAGAAGTGCGTTCTTTGATCAACGGCAAGATTTCCGTTTTGGCCGGGCAGTCCGGTGTAGGGAAATCATCTCTTTTAAACGCATTATATCCGTCACTCGACCTGAAAATGGGGGAAGTGTCCCAGAAGCTGGGACGGGGACGCCATACGACCCGCCACGTGGAATTGATCGCGGTAGACTCGAATTCCTTTATTGCCGACACTCCGGGCTTCAGCCAGCTTGATTTTGGGCATATGGAGCCCGAGGAATTGGACAGCTATTTTCGGGAGATATCACAATTAAGCAAGGATTGCTATTATAGGGAATGTCAGCATGAGACGGAACATGACTGCGCGGTTCTGAAAGCGCGGCAGGAAGGCGTGTTGGATGAACTGCGTTATCAACATTACTTGGAATTCCTGCATGAAGTGCGGGATTCAAAAGAAGGAAGGTACTAACCATGATAAAAATTGCCCCTTCCATTTTGTCAGCCGATTTCTCCAAATTGGGGGATGAGATCCGGGTGATAGAACACGGGGGAGCCGATTATGTCCATGTAGACGTTATGGACGGACATTTTGTTCCGAATATTACAATTGGCCCTTTGATTGTCGATGCGATCAAACCGCATACGAAATTACCGCTTGATGTTCATTTGATGATTGAACAACCGGATCGCTACATACCCGATTTTGTCAAAGCCGGTGCGGATCTTATATCAATTCATGCAGAAGTCTCGCCGCATCTCCACCGGACAATCCAACTGATCAAATCATTAGGGGTGAAAGCGTCTGTTGCAGTGAATCCGCACACTCCGCTGCAAATGATCGAACATGTTTTGGCAGAATTGGACATGGTGCTGCTGATGACCGTAAATCCCGGTTTCGGAGGTCAGCGGTTCATCGGCTCTGTGGTCCCCAAAATTCGTTCTCTGCGTCAAACATTGGACACTCAGGGCCTTCAACATATCGACATAGAAGTGGACGGCGGAATCAATCCGGAAACCTCTGTGCTGGTTAGGGAAGCAGGAGCAAACGTACTGGTCGCCGGATCCGCTGTGTACGGGGCTGCTGATCCCGCTGACGCAATTCGGAAAATTCGCGGATAAAAAATCCCATCATATTTGTCAGTCCAGGGTCATAATCTTCCTAAAAGAGGATTCATGGCCCTTTCTGTTTGTTAAGCACATTTTGAGTGATCGGGAATATATATAGTAGCGACGATGGAAACCGCCCATGAGAGGCGGGCAGATCCTTCAACCCGCCTCAGGCGGCAGGTGCGTGCGGGACGGACTGATATTAATTGAGGAGGGGTCACTTTGCGTTTTTATACCATCAAGTTACCTAAGTTTCTTGGCGGACTTGTGAAAGCAATGCTCAACGTTTTTCAGAAAAAAGAATAGGAGGGAAAGTAATCATGAAAGCAAAACGCGCGATTTCTTAGATCGCGCGTTTCACTTTGCCCGCTTTCAGGCAACGAGTGCATACATTGATTCGTTTTGTTGTACCATTTACATCTGCGCGAACACGTTGAATATTCGGCAACCAACGGCGTTTGGTAAGAATATGGGAATGGGAGACCTGATTTCCAGTCTTCGGATCTTTTCCACAAACTTCGCAACGTTTAGCCATGAACCGCACCTCCTTGCATAAGACTGACCTGCTTATCTTACCATAGAGAACAGAAGCGTTGCAAGATGGCTTTTCCTTTGTCGGAAAATGTAGTAGAATGATGGTACTCTTGGACAAGATTGGTACCCACGAAAGTGACGCAAATCTTTGAAGCTTATTCCGAATACTTTTGCGGGGACCCGAATTATAAAATTTTTTGCGGGACAATTTCACTTGCCCAACCATGGCGCTTGAGTACAGGTGGGACTGGTGCCCATTTTTTGGGTACACTATGGAGGTGTTCAACATGCCGAAGATCTTGCAAAACGAATTAGGCAAAATTGCAGTTGCGGAAGAAGTAATTGCCACAATCGCCGGTTTTGCAGCGTTGGACTGCTATGGCTTGGTGGGAATGGCTTCCCAGAAGAAAGTGAAAGACAGTATCAGTGAACTGTTGGGGCGTGAAAATCCCGGACGGGGTGTGGAAGTTCGCATTCAGGACGATCATGTGGTTGTCGACCTGCACATCATCGTAAGCTATGGCACCAAGATTTCGGTTGTTGCCCACAACGTAATGGATAAAGTGAAGTATACACTGGAAAACACCCTCGGGATCGATGTTGATCAAATCAATGTGATTGTGCAGGGTGTCCGGGTGAGTGGCGATAAGTAAGGAGGATATTATGAACCACAAGCATTTGGACGGTGCACTGTTTGTACAGATGGTGCTATCCGGACACCAAAGTCTTGAGAGCAATAAACAGAAGGTCAATGCTTTAAATGTATTCCCTGTTCCCGACGGGGATACCGGAACCAATATGAGTTTGTCATTATCCTCGGGAGTTAATGAAATGCGCAGAGTGATCAACCAGCCTTTAAATAAGGTCGCGGAATCATTGGCAACAGGTTTGCTTATGGGCGCTCGCGGAAACTCCGGGGTGATCTTGTCGCAATTGTTTCGCGGATTTGCGAAAGCGGTATCAAAATTTGAACAAATCGATGTGAAGCAGTTTGCGGAAGCTTTCCAATCGGGTGTTACAACCGCATATAATGCAGTTGTGAAGCCTGTGGAAGGTACGATTCTGACAGTTGCGAAAGATGCTGCCAAAGCGGCTGCCCAAGCTGCCCGTTCTGCGACTGCAACCGTCCAATCGGTTATGGAGGCTGTGTTGACAGAAGCGGAACGCTCCTTAAAAAGAACACCTGATCTGCTGCCCGTGTTGAAGCAAGCCAACGTAGTCGACTCCGGCGGACAAGGTCTGGTTTACATTTATCAGGGGTTCTTTTCCGCACTGGCTGGCAAACAGACAGTGGACATGCCTTTCGCTTATGAAGAAAGTGTCACGGGACCGATTCCCCACGGAATGCCTGCGCCAGCGGCCGTTTTTACGGAACAGGAAGAGGAATTTGGCTACTGCACCGAATTTATCATTCGGTTAGACCAAGCGCCTGAATCGGAACAGGAAATGGAAAGCCGGGTTCGGAACGCTCTCATGGAGTATGGGGATTCCATGCTTGTGGTGGCTGCAAATGACCTGGTAAAGGTACATATTCATGCTCTCCGTCCGGGGCAAGTTCTCGAAGAAGCTATGAACTTCGGGGCTTTGACACGGATCAAAATCGATAATATGACAGAGCAGCATCATAACCTTGGCAATGAGTACGAGGAAGCCACTGAGGATACGCCTTTGGTCCGCCAGCCTTACGGATTGGTGGCAGTGGCTGCAGGTCAAGGACTTTCGGATATTTTCAGGAGCATAGGTGTCGGTCACGTTGTAGAGGGCGGGCAAACCATGAATCCGAGCACGGAGGATATCATAAAAGCAGTTGAAAGCTTACATGCTGACCATGTATTTGTTCTGCCGAACAATTCAAATATCATTATGGCCGCCGAACAAGCGAAAGCTGTGTTGGGCGATCGGATCAGTGTAATTCCGACCAAAACGATCCCGCAAGGGATTGCTGCGGTTCTTGCCTTTGAGGCGGACAGCAGTCCGGAGGAAAACGTTAAAGAGATGACGGCAAACGCGGGTCGAATCAAAACCGGTCAAGTCACACAGGCTGTCCGGGATTCGCATTTCCAGGACTTCGACATTAAAGAAGGCAATTATATGGGGCTGGCAGAAGGAAAAGTTGTAGCTGTCGGCCGGGATCTGGAAGAAACAGCTCAATCGCTGCTTGCGAAGATGGTCGACGAGGATTCTGAAATCATAGCGGTTTTTTACGGGAACCAGATTTCTCAGGAGCAAGCAGAAGCCTTTGTCAACCGGTTGGCGGAACAGTTTAACCAGTGTGAGTTCGAACTGCATTATGGCGGTCAACCGCTGTATGAGTATATATTTTCTGTGGAATAGGTGCTGGGAACGATGATTTCGTTGCAATCTCCTGTCAGCCACATCGCCGGGGTAGGTCCTTCTCGCGAGAAGGACCTGGCCCGGCTTGGCATATATACGGTAGCCGATCTGATCTGCTATTATCCGTTTCGCTATGATGATCGAACCGTACAGGCCGGACAATCTCTGCAGCATGATGCTAGGGTGACGGTTCACGTGACGGTGCAAGCACCTCCCGGGGTGCGTCATAAGGGTAGACGTTCCATTATGACAGTCCAGGTCAAAACATCGGATGGAATGCCGATGGTGGCCGTCTGGTTCAATCAACTGTTCCTTCGGGACAAGTTGCGACCGGGAGAGCAAATTACTTTAACCGGTAAATACGATGCGAGAAGGCGAAGTTTAGCGGTTTCTCACTATGAATTCGGCGAAGGTTCGAGTTCCGTTCACAGCAACCGGCTAGTCCCGATTTACGAAGTACGTGGCGATCTTACCCCGAAAGTACTGCGTTCCATCCTCGTGAAAGCATTAAAACAGTTTGAAACACAGATTTCCGAAACTCTCCCGCATCATCTGCTTGTCAAATATAAACTGATCCCAAAGCGGGAAGCGCTCTTTCAGATTCATTTGCCGAAAGACGGAGAATCATTGCGGCAAGCACGCAGACGGTTGGTATTTGAAGAGTTTTTTCTCTTTCAATTGAAACTGCAGGCGTTCCGTTTCCTGCACAAAACAGATCAGCCTGGTGTGTCGCACTCCTTTACCAAGGAGCAGTGGGCCGATTTTCTCAGGGTACTGCCGTTCGAGTTAACAGAGGGTCAAAAGAAGGCGATTCGTGAAATTTTAACGGACATGCGCTCCCCTCATCCCATGAACCGATTGCTGCAGGGGGACGTAGGGTCCGGAAAAACGATTATTGCGTTCTGTGCGATGTATGCGGCTTATCTGTCAGGGTATCAGTCAGCCATGATGGTTCCGACCGAAATTTTGGCGGAACAACATCATGAATCGGCGGCTGCCCTTTTGCGGCCACTTGGGCTTCGCATAGGTTTGTTGACTGGAAGCATCAAGGAAAAAGAACGTAATGAACTGCTGGATTGTCTGGCAAAAGGGCAGTTGGATATTGTGATTGGCACCCATGCTCTGCTCGAGGAAGGTGTCGAATTTGCCAGCTTGAGTTTGGTTGTAACGGACGAACAGCACCGGTTTGGGGTGGAGCAAAGGTCGATTTTTCGGCAAAAAGGGCATCATCCGGATGTGCTGTTTATGTCAGCCACCCCGATCCCCCGCACTCTGGCAATGTCATTGTTCGGAGATTTGGATGTTTCCGTGTTGGAGCAGATGCCGGCGGGCCGAAAGCCGATTCAGACGCATTGGATTACTTCGGACAAGGAGGAACGGGCAATCCGGTTCCTGCGAGCAGAGTTGGCGAAAGGTCGCCAGGCCTACATTGTGGCGCCTTTAATCGAAGAATCGGAAAAAATGGAAGGGGTCGAGAACGCGGTCGATCTGTATAACCGGCTGCTTGACCCGTTAGCTGGCTTTAAGGTAGGGCTGATGCACGGCCGATTGTCTGCTCGGGACAAAGAAGAGGTCATGGGCCGTTTCAAGTCGAATGAGATCCAGGTTTTGATCTCTACCACCGTCATTGAGGTTGGAGTAAACGTGCCAAATGCAACGGTGATGGTGATTTATAATGCAGATCGCTTCGGGCTTGCCCAACTTCATCAGTTGCGTGGACGGGTTGGACGTGGCGAGCACGCTTCAAGCTGCATTCTGATTGCGGATCCTGTTACGGAAACCGGGAAGGAACGAATGCAAGCCATGGTTTCCACACAGAACGGTTTTGTGTTGGCTGAGAAAGATTTGGAGCTGCGTGGACCAGGTGAATTTTTTGGAATTCGCCAAAGCGGGATGCCCGAATTTCGTTTAGGTGATTTGGTGGCAGACGCGAATGTGATGAGGGTAGCCCGGGAAGAAGCCCAGTATTGTATGAGTTTGCAGGATTTTTGGATCCTGCCGGAATACAGGGATCTTGTTCAATACCTGAAAGATGAGAAGGTGTTGAAGGCGCCGATTCAGGACTGATTATTCGGATCTCCGTTTGCCCCTGTCTTTTTTGTTATGAGGCATGGCCATCACGATAAAGAAATTGAATAATATCACAACTATAAAGATTAAGGATGCGACGATTGACATGGTAACGACGTTCCATTCCAACTGAACCACCTCATTCGTAGAATGGCATTCAGGTGGAATTCCTATTCAGGAATCATTTGTCTCCTCCGAGCATAGGCTTGTACTAATTGCAAATCAGATGTTCTATCGGGGTACTATGGAGGGGGAGAGATGAAGAAGCGTCGTTCCGTTTACATGCTGACAAGCCTTCTTGTATTGAGCGCGTTGATTATCACAGTCGTCTTGCCAAACGGTTTCCGGCAATCGGAATCTGCCCAAACCAAGCAGGCAAATACGGAGAACAATACATTTGTTCTAAACGAAAAAGAAGAACAGATCCTAAAGCAAGTAGGTCTTGTTCCGTACATCAACGATGTGCTGTTTGACGAAACGGCAGATGGGAAAATGATTGTATCGGCAACTGCGGAAATAGGTACCGCACCTGAATCAGACAAGAAGCAGTTGGCCCGGGAGGTTGCCCATAAGTTTACGGTTGCCGTTTATAAAACGGGCGTAACGGTTGCTGAGGCAAGCATTCACATCACATCAGACAACCACCTTGTGTTGGGAACATCTTTGGGCAGTGACCATCAGAAGAAAATGACGCAAAGCGCGATGTCCGGTTCCGGACAAAGCACATCCGAGTTTTTTCAATTCTTGAAAGAACATGAGACACAAACGGAAGATCCGGTGAAGAATACCTGGTTTTATGAAATCCCATAGGATTTATGGTAAAATAAAGAAAGAAGATCGAGAAAACGCCCTTTCTCGATCTTACTCAAGTCTCTATCGTGCCGAACGGTGGGGACTTTTTTGTTTCTTTTTTCGTGCTTTTTTCCATATTCCCTGAACGTGTTGCCTGAAGGCGAGGATGGCGTTGAAAGTCGAAAACAGCAGACCAATGACTTTGACGACCGCTTCCCATCGATCCAGGCACGGCATTCCTGTTCACCTCCTTTCAGCCGAGATTGGAGGGGACAAGCACCCTAGGCTAAGCATACCATATTATTGTAAGTTTGGTAATATGTAAAAATTATTTTAAATAGAGATTAAAAATATTTATATTCACAACAAAACAAAAACCCGCGTCCGGGTATACGCGGGTTTTTGTCTCTGTTTCCAGAGACTGGGAGAGGAGAAACCGGAGGAAGAGCTTATGGGGAAACCTAAGTCTTCTCCGCGGTTGCCTGCAACAGCTGTCGCCGTTGCTACGATTATCTTGTACAGGATGATGGGAAATTATACTACTGTTAGAAAAAAATTTTTTGAGCTCGATGTTGCACTGTTCGAAGACTTGCGTCAGTTGAATGGGTGATTTATAGTAAGCACAAGGAGTTGAAGTGCCTGATGCGAGTCATTTCAGGAGAATTGAAAGGCAGAAGGTTGACTCCGGTTCCGGGACACTCCACACGCCCTACGACAGATAAGGTGAAAGAGTCGATCTTTAATATTATCGGACCGTATTTTGATGGGGGAACGGTATTGGACTTGTTTGCAGGAACCGGTTCACTCGGGATTGAAGCGCTTTCGCGCGGAATGGATCGGGCGGTTTTTATTGATCAAGATCCGAAAGCCTTGCAGATCATACGAAAAAATGTAGAGTCCTGCGGAGTGGAGAATCGCGTCCGGATTTTTCGGAATGACGCCCGGCGAGCGATTTCTTTGTTGGCGAAAAATCAAGAAACTTTCGACCTTGTGTTTATGGATCCTCCGTATCATTTGGACTTAATCCCCAAAATGATATCCGCTTTGAGTCAACAAAATTTGTTGGAGGACACCGCCATCATTGTTGGTGAACACAGTTCGGCACGAGAGCTCCCCGACCGGATTGAAGCCTTTTTTCGGTGGAAGTTTGTTACATACGGCGACATTGCTGTAAGTTTTTATAAGAAAGGGTCGTTTCCTTCATGAAGATTGCTGTTTATCCGGGCAGTTTTGACCCCGTAACATTCGGGCATATTGATATCGCGGTGCGAGCTGCCAAAATTTTTGACAAAGTGATTATCGCAGTGATGGTCAACCCCCACAAGAACCCTCTGTTCACCGTCGAGCAGCGAGTGGAATTAATTCGGGAAGCGGTAAAAGATACACCCAATATCGAAGTGGACAGCTTTCTCGGGCTACTGGTTCACTATGTCCAGCGTAAAGGGGCCAAAGTGATCGTGAAAGGGCTGCGTGCTGTATCCGATTTTGAGTCCGAACTGTCGATGGCCTCGATTAACTGGAAGATGTACCCGGATGCGGAGACGTTTTTTATTCCGACCAATTCGAAATATTCGTACATCAGCTCCAGTCTGGTCAAAGAAATTGCCCGCCATGGCGGGATCATTGAAGATTTTGTGCCGCCGCACGTTGAAGAGGCGGTTCATGCTGCATATAAATTACAGCAGAACAAATAAGCTCTAGGGGGAAGCTTCCATGACCATGCCGAAAATCGGATTGGCTCTTGGGGCAGGAGGAGCGAGAGGGTTAGCGCATATCGGCGTTTTGGAGGTGCTGCAAGAGGAAGGCATTCCGATAGACGCGATGGCCGGCAGTTCGATGGGGAGTTTGATCGCAGCTTTTTATGCGAGCGGCATGGAAACGCGCTATATGGAACTCTTGGCCACAAACCTGAAGCGTAAACATTTCACCGACTTTACCGTGCCGAAGCTTGGCTTCGTTGCCGGGAACAAGGCTTGTGAAATCATTCAATTATTGACAAAGAACATGAATATTGAGGATGCCAAGTTTCCCTTGGCAATTGTTGCAACCGATATCGAAAAAGGAGAACGGGTAGTATTCCGGGAAGGCCCCATGTATAAGGCGGTTCGTGCAAGCATTTCAATTCCAGGGGTTTTTGTGCCTTATGTGTACAACAACCGGGTTCTTGTGGACGGAGGGGTTATCGATCGTGTTCCGATTACCCCTTGCCGCGAGTTGGGGGTTGACTTGGTGGTCGCGGTCGATGTCGGGCTTTATAATAAAGAACTGCCGGTTAAAAATATATTTGACGTGTTTTTTCAGTCAATCGAAATTATGGAACGGGAAATTCTAAAAACCAGGATTCTGGATGCGAATGTGCTAATACGTCCGGACGTGGGACATATCTCGACAACCGCGTTTGTTCAGGTTGAGGAGTGCATTGAAGAAGGTCGGAATGCCGCCAGACAAGTCATGGGTCACATACGGCAAACAATCGAGAATTGGAAAGGGGAACTGGCGGTTGGCGACCAGATTAACGGCTAAAAGATTTGTAACTCGGGTAGTTGTTCTGCTGCTCGTGATTCTTTCCTTTTTTATTCCTTTGCCCTATTACGTGTACCGACCCGGTTCGGCTGAGGAACTTCAGCCGATCCTGTCTGTGGAAGGGGGACAGAAAGACGAAAAAGGGGCACTTATGCTAACCACTGTTCTTTCCGTTCCGACCGAGAACATCTACTATTACTTATATGGCCGAGTGATGCCGCACAGTGAGATTGTTCCCAAAGAGCAGGTGAATCGAGGGATGTCTCATGAGGAGTATTCAAAATTGCTGGAGCATATGATGAGCACTTCGCAAGAAAATTCAATCGTAGCAGCAATGCGGTATCTGAACAGGCCGGTTACTATCAACTATATGGGCGTGATCGTAAGCAGAGTCGCCAACTATTCGAAGGCGAAAGGAATTCTTCAGATCGGGGATCTGATTGAAAGAGTGGATAATCGCAAGATTTCCAAAACCGAAGACCTTCTGGAGTATCTTGGAACCAAGCAGGCGGGTGAGAAGGTAAAAGTAGAGCTTGTTCGTGATAACGCCAAAAAAACTGAGGAAGTCGAACTTGTCACTCTCCTGGATCCTCGCGGAAATCCGGTCCCGGGGCGGGCGGGCTTAGGCATTGAGCCGATGACAAAACAGAAGGTGGAAAATTTGCTGCGGGTGAATTTTAAAACGGAGGATATCGGAGGCCCTTCCGCCGGTTTCATGTTTGCCCTTGAAATTGTTTCCCAGCTGACCCCGGGGGATTTGACAAAAGGCCATAAGATTGCCGGTACCGGTACAATCAATGCGGATGGGAACGTTGGGCAGATTGGCGGGATCGAGCATAAGATCGTTGCGGCCCATGAAAAAGGGGCCGAAATCTTTTTCAGCCCGGCAGATGTACAACCTGATGATACAAATACGAAGGTTGCGAAAGCAAGAGCGGAGGAAATTGGCACTTCAATGAAAGTTGTCCCCGTGCGTACACTACGGGAAGCCGTGGAATACCTTAAAAATCTTCCTTGATGTAAACAACGGGGATTTGCGGTTCCCGAAGACGATTGTCCGCGCTGCTTTGCGGAAAACCCAGGCTGTAAACGGTTGTTGCCTGGATATTCAGATCAATCATCGCCGGAACATTCTCCGATATGTTAGTGAATATGGGCAAGCGGGCAGTGGACGCACTCTTTTTCAGGAGGGTGCGCCCCTTTTCTGTGAAACCAAGTACGCGTATTGAGTCAGGCCCGCTGTCCAGTTTCAGCGGTCGCAGTTTTTCTTTGGTGAACCCAAGCAAAAGTGCTGTAAGAGCACGTTGTATTCGTGTCCACGTGTATCGGCGGGTCTTTACTTTGTAGATAAGTTCTGAAACGGATGATACGTAGGGTAAAGCCTCGATGATTCTCGTTTCCAACCCTTCATCGTCAAAATGAGCATACGACCGCAGATCATCAGGGGTAGAACGAGCGATTAAAGCGAATAATGGCTGTGTGAAGGAATTCCAAGTAACCGGACCTCGTCCGTTGTCAAACTCCTGTTTTAAGATGTCGAAATTGACGGAAGGCAGGAATGCATTCATTGCCCGATTCTCCGCGATTGCCTTTCGAATCGCGGTTGCGCTTGCGATTTCTGCGTGAGTGAAAGTGACATCGTGATAACCGGCTGCCAAACGCTGAATCGTGTAAGGGCGGATCGGGCTCTTCAATTTCCGTAAAGCGTGCAGGTATTCAAGGCCTAACATATTATTTGGATGGTTAACCAAATCGGGATCCAATTCTTTTGTTTGTAAAACATAAGAGCGAAGTGCGGCAGCGAAAGCAGCCGGATAGGCAAGACCCTTTTCCAGCTCTTTCTCCAGCTCTGTCTGCAATAACGCCGGAGGCTCCGCTATGAGATCGGTGAGCTGCATCAGGGAGCCCAGGTCCCCTTTTTCGCTCCCAAAGCAAAGAACGTCGACAAGACCCAGGGCGTCCAAAGTTGCCACCGATCCGAATGCAAACAAGCGAGCACTTTGCGTACTGTAAACAACAGGCAGTTCCAGCAGCAAATCAACGCCGTTTTGCAGGGCCATTCGGGTGCGGGCCCATTTGTTTACTATGGCAGGTTCTCCGCGCTGGAGAAAATGCCCGCTCATTACGGCAACTACAGTGTCGGCGCCTGTTTTTTCTTTCGTTTTTTGTATATGATAACAGTGACCGTTATGCATGGGATTGTATTCAACAACGATTCCGGCTACAGGCATGGTGGACCCCTCGCATTTTTGTTAATTCTTGGTTATTATAGCAGAGGTTATCTGTCGTTGACAATTTCTCGGCAAGTAGATATAATGAGATTCGTTGCTTAATGAGGTGATATCGTTGATTCTGCGTTGGCGAGAGGTTCACGAGCAGCCTAAAGGCATTCATTTGCGTGAAACGATCGAATTACCGAATTTGGTGAAGGAAAATCGGCAGGTAATCGCCTTGGGGCCCATCGAAATGGATCTGCACGCCCAGGTAGTGTCCGATACCCTTACGGTAAACGGGAAGTTAAGTGGTCCTGTTACCTACCGTTGCTCTCGTTGCCTGACGGATTTCAAGGACGAGCTTTCAACCTCTTTTACCGAACAGTTTGTTCGAGCCGATGCCGATCAGTTGTCCGAGGAAGACGAACGGAATCCGGTAGCAGGAGATGCAATCGAGCTGGATCCTTATCTGGAACAGGAAATTCTGCTTGCAATGCCGTACACTCCCGTATGCAAGGAGTCATGTGCCGGGTTATGTCCGGAATGCGGCATCAATCGGAATGAGCATGTCTGTGAATGTAAGACGGAACGGATTGATCCGCGGTTGGCAGACTTGGCAAAATTATTGAAATCAGAATAGATTTCAGTTGAATGAAGGCAGTTGTCTCTTTCAAGGAGGTGGAACACATGGCAGTACCGCAAAGACGTACATCAAAAACCCGTAAACGCATGCGTCGCACTCATTTCAAACTGACCGTTCCAGGCATGGTAGCGTGCCCGCAGTGCAATGAAATGAAATTGGCTCACCGTGTTTGCAAAAACTGCGGCTATTACAAAGGCCGCGCTGTTGTAAACGCTGAGTAATCAATCTAAAAGCGAAGCCTTTGGCTTCGCCTTTTTCTCTCTCAGTCCAGAAATTACTAGTGTAAACCGGTCGTTCTTTGCACAACGTAAGGATACACCACTGGAAAGGAGGGAAACCAACATGCCAGCTAACAACACAAAGCTTGTACAAGGTGCAGCGCAAGCTCTGGATCAAATGAAATACGAAATTGCTTCTGAGTTTGGTGTGAACCTTGGTGCAGACACTTCTTCTCGCCAGAATGGTTCAGTGGGTGGAGAAATCACCAAGCGTCTGGTGAAGTTTGCTGAACAGTCTCTTTCCGGTCGAGCGCAATAACATCATGAATACGCTATAAAAAGCCCCCGCGAGGGGGCTTTCTCAGTTACATACCCTATTTCTTTGTTTTCGGTTGTACGTTTTGGAATTTACATATATACTGTTCTTAGCACTAGGTACTAATACTGTATACCATGGCGTAAACCAGCAAAGTTTTTCTCTATCCTGCTTGGAGGTGCTGTCTGTGGCGGGAATGAACAAAAAAGAACGCCAAGCGGCGCTGTTGCAACTCTTGGAAAAGGAACCTTTCGTAACCGACGAGGACTTGGCGAAACAATTCGACGTGAGTATTCAAACGATTCGACTTGATCGACTTGCGCTTGGAATCCCTGAACTGCGGGAAAGAATCAAGGCAGTCGCCGAAACAAAACAAAGTGAACTGCGTTCCCTTGAAGGAACCGAAGTAATAGGTGAATTAATCGAACTGACACTTAACGAGATCGCGATTTCGATTTTCGATATAGAACCGGTTCACGTATTCAGCAAAACGAGGATTGTTCGGGGACATCACTTGTTTGCCCAAGCCAATTCACTCGCCGTCGCTGTAATCGACGCGGATGTTGTTCTTACCCGTACTGCGAAGCTGCGTTTTGTTCGCCCTGCAAGACTCGGCGAACGATTGGTCTGTAAAGCGGTAGTGACCTCCAACAAGTCAGATCGCGCGCAAGTTGAAGTAACAACTCGAGTAGGAGAAGACGTGATTTTTTCCGGAGAATTCGTTGTCGTAAAACTTGGAATTGATTCAGTCATTGGAGGTATGGAACCTTGAGATTGGCAATTGACGCAATGGGCGGGGATCACGCGCCTGATGAGATCGTCAGGGGCACTTTGCAAGCGTCAGAGAAATATCCGGATCTGCAATTGACATTGATTGGGGAAGAAAAGAGGATTCGTGCGATTCTTGGACAACAGATCCCCTCAAACATTTCGGTTGTACATACTTCGGAAGCAATTACCGCAGACGATGAACCGGTCCGCGCAGTTCGCCGGAAAAAAGAAGCATCTCTTACCGTAGCCGCTCAAATGGTGAAAGAGGGAAAGGCCGACGGATTTGTATCCGCGGGGAACACCGGTGCCTTGATGGCCGCCGGTTTACTGGTGATCGGACGACTTGAAGGGATTGAGCGACCCGCACTCGCGACTGTATGGCCTACTTTTGATGGACGCGGGGTATTGGTTCTCGACGTGGGAGCCAATATGGATGCAGACCCAGGTCATTTGCTGCAATATGCTGTGATGGGAAATCTGTACGCAAAATACGTTCTCTCTGTTGAGATGCCTCGTGTGGGGCTTTTAAATGTAGGTGCGGAACCGGGAAAAGGCAATACATTAACAAAAGAGACCTATCCGATTTTTGAAAATCAGAACTTTCACTTCGTTGGCAATGTCGAAGCACGCGAAATTCTTTACGGTATTTGTGACGTTGTGGTTTGCGACGGGTTTGTCGGAAATGTGATGTTAAAGCTGATTGAAGGCATGGGACTCGGCATGTTGGATGAATTAAAAGAAGTGTTTATGGCCAATGCTGTTGCGAAGCTTGCGGCTTTCACGTTAAAGCCGGGGTTAAGAAAGTTTAAAAGGAAATTCGATTATTCGGAATATGGAGGCGCGCCGCTTCTTGGAGTAAACGGTGTGTGCATCAAAGCGCACGGTTCATCAAATGCCCGAGCTTTCGAGATGGCGATTCATCAAGGAAGACAATTTTTACTCCATGGCGTTTTGGATCAAATACGTTCTGGAGTTAAGGGAGATGAGACAAGATGAAAGGGATCCCGGTAGGTGTTTTAGGAACAGGCTCTGCGCTTCCGGAGCGTGTCTTGACGAATGCGGACCTTGAGAAAATGGTTGACACGTCTGATGAGTGGATCGTCGCAAGAACAGGCATTCGTGAACGGCGGATTGCGGATGAAAAGACTGCTTCCTCCGATCTGTCAGTTGAGGCGGCCCGCAAAGCCATTGCAGATGCGGGAATTGATCCGGAAGACATTGATTTGATTATCTGTGCGACTGTTACACCCGATTATATGTTTCCGGCCACAGCATGTTTGGTCCAAAACCGGTTGGGAATCAAGAAGACCGGAGCGTTCGACTTGTCCGCCGGCTGCAGCGGATTTCTGTATGCGCTGGCTACTGCCGTGCCGATGATTCAAGCGGGAGTGGCAAAGAATGCGCTGGTGATCGGGGTGGACACCCTGTCTAAAATTACGGATTACACAGACCGCAATACATGTGTCCTGTTCGGGGACGGAGCCGGTGCCGTTGTGCTCGGGCAGGTTCCGGAAGGTCGCGGTTTTCTTGGATTTGATCTGGGGGCGGACGGGAGCGGTGGTGAGCAATTGCTGCTGGCTGCAGGCGGCTCCCGCAACCCGGCAACACAAGAGTCGGTCATGAACGGACAGCACACGATCACCATGAACGGGAAAGAAGTATTCAAGTTCGCCGTCCGGGTCATGAATACAGCTACAGAAGAAGTACTGCGGAAAGTCGGTTTAACGACAGAAGATGTGGATTTCCTGGTGCCTCATCAGGCAAATACGCGGATCATCGATTACGCGCGCGAACGGCTTGGTTTGCCGGAAGATAAAGTGATTGTCAACTTGGACCGGTACGGGAATATGTCATCCGCGTCGATTCCGGTTGCGCTCGATGAAGCGAAGCGGCTGGGCAAGTTTAAAGAGAGTGACCTTGTAATGCTGGTCGGTTTCGGTGCCGGGTTAACATGGGGTGCCGCTGCAATTCGTTGGTAGAGGGAGGCAAGTCAATGACTAAGCTGGCGTTTGTTTTTCCGGGGCAAGGTGCCCAAGTGGTAGGAATGGGTAAGCAAATGGCAGATACTTATCCTGCTGCCCGGTCCGTTTTTCAGGAAGCGGACGAAGCTCTCGGCTTCCCGTTAAGCCAGATTATTTTTGAAGGTCCTGAAGACAAACTTCGTTTGACCTACTACACGCAGCCAGCGATTCTGACAACCAGTATCGCATTGTATCGGGTGTTTCAAAAGGAAGGCTTCGTACCCGCCTTTACGGCGGGACATTCCTTAGGTGAGTATTCCGCGTTGGTCGCGGCAGGGGCGATTGACTTTGCTGATGCAGTGCGTGTAGTACATGCGCGCGGCAAGTTGATGGATGAAGCAGTTCCGGCCGGACTCGGAGCCATGTCAGCCATTATTGGCGGCGATCGCGCAGATATTCAAGAGGTTTGTGCACAGGTCTCCCAAACAACGGGCGTTGTAGAACTTGCGAATATTAATTCTCCCGGACAAATCGTGATTTCAGGCAAAGCGGAAGCGGTAGCCAAAGCGGGGGAACTGTTGGCGGAAAAAGGGTTGCGTGTGATTCCGCTGGTAGTCTCCGGCCCATTCCACAGCTCCCTTATGCAACCGGCTGCGGATAAATTGGTGGACGTTCTGAATCGAGTTACGGTTCGGGATGCGGAGATACCGGTAGTGGCCAATGTATCGGCAAGGCCTGTGCTGTCTGCTGACGAAATAAGAGGCGCTCTTTACGAACAGGTGGCCTCTTCCGTTCTCTGGGAAGATTCTGTCAAGTATATGCTGGAACAGGGGGTTGAAACCTTTGTTGAAATCGGTCCCGGTCAAGTATTGTCCGGATTGATCAAGAAGGTGAACCGTCGAATCCCCACTTTATCGATTCAGGATCCGGCCACTTTTGAAAAAACGGTCTCCACTTTGAAGGGAGGGTCATGATGCTCACGGGAAAAGTTGCTCTTGTAACAGGCGCATCCCGCGGGATAGGTCGCGCAGTATCTCTGTTGTTAGCCGAACGCGGAGCAAAAGTAGTGGTCAACTATGCAGGAAATCAGGCAGCCGCCGAAGAAGTAGTTGCAAAGATTCGTGAGATGGGCGGTGAAGCCGTAGCGGTACAAGGGAACGTAGCCGCGTTTGAAGATGCGGAGAAGATGGTGAATACGGCAACCGAAACGTTTGGCAGACTTGATATTCTTGTGAATAACGCGGGGATCACCAGAGACAATCTGTTGATCCGCATGAAAGAAGAAGATTGGGATGCGGTAATCGACACCAATCTGAAAGGTGTCTTTAATTGCACCAAAGCTGCGTCGAAAGTTATGATGAAGCAGCGGTACGGACGCATTATCAATGTAACCTCGGTCGTGGCTCTCATGGGCAATCCCGGGCAAGCCAATTATGTGGCGGCCAAATCAGGGGTGATCGGATTGACCAAATCCAACGCCCGGGAACTGTCTTCCCGGAATATTACCGTGAACGCGGTGGCACCCGGTTATATTAAGACCGATATGACGGCAACGCTGAATGAGGACGTAAAGGAATCGCTGAGCAAACAGATTCCGCTGGGGCGTCTCGGCGACCCCGATGACATTGCAAAGGCGGTTGCGTTCCTTGCTTCTGACGATGCATCCTACATCACCGGTCAAGTATTGACGGTTGATGGCGGAATGGTCATGTAAAAAGCTGACTTGAGAATTGGAATCGTGTATACTCTGAGGAGGAGGTGAAAGGCATGTCTGTTTTTGAAAGCGTGAAAAAGATCATCGTTGACCGTTTGGGCGTTGATGAATCTGCTGTTACCATGGAGGCTTCTTTCAAAGATGATTTGGGAGCCGATTCTCTCGACGTTGTGGAACTCGTTATGGAACTCGAGGACGAGTTCGATCTGGAGATTTCTGACGAAGATGCGGAGAAGATCAGCACAGTTGGGGAAGTTGTGAAGTACATAGAGTCCCACAAGGCATAACCTCCGTTTTCTCGTGGCAGCGCAGAGTCCCGCGGGTGTCCTCGGGACTCTCTTTTCAAAAAGAACTGTTCCTCAAAAGGGAAAAGAGGACTTATTTATATACCAGGCAGTCAATCGAGTTATCCAATTTTAAAAAGGTAGGGTGATTACCTACATGAAAAGACGAGTGGTTGTGACGGGTATGGGGGTCATTTCCCCGGTCGGAAACGAGGTTTCCACGTTTTGGGGAAGTCTTGTAGCCGGAAAATCAGGAGTCGGCAAGATCACGAGGTTTGATGCTTCCGAATATCCTTGCCAGATCGCGGCGGAAGTGAAAGACTTCAATCCTGAGGACTACATTGACAAGAAAGAAGCCCGCCGGATGGACCGGTTTGCCCAGTACGCCGTGGCGGCCGCCAGAATGGCGATGGAAGACAGCAAGTTGGAAATTACGGAAGAAAATGATGAGCGTGTTGGAGTTTATGTGGGTTCCGGGATCGGCGGACTTGAAACGCTCATGGAACAATATCGGATTCTTTTGGAAAAAGGACCGCGACGAGTATCGCCGTTTTTCATTCCGATGATGATCGGAGATATTGCAACAGGTCAGATTTCAATCTTTTTGGGAGCAAAAGGGCCGAATTCTTCCCCAATTTCAGCTTGTGCTACAGGTACGAATGCGATTGGGGACGCGTATAAAATCATAGAGCGCGGAGCGGCTGATGTAATGATAACGGGCGGGGCGGAAGCAACCATTCTCCCGCTGGCGGTTGCAGGATTCTCATCTGCCAAGGCGCTGGCTACTTCTTTTAATGATGCTCCTGAGAAGGCCAGTCGTCCCTTCGATCGTGACCGTGACGGGTTTGTTATGGGGGAAGGTGCCGGAATTCTTGTTCTGGAAGAGCTCGAACATGCCAAAAAGCGCGGTGCGAAAATCTATGCGGAAATTATCGGGTATGGCATGAGCGGAGATGCGTATCACATTACCCAGCCGGCACCGGAAGGGGCAGGTGCGGCTCGCGCTATGCGTGCAGCAGTGCATGATGCGGGAATCCAACCGCAAGAGATTGATTACATCAATGCACATGGAACATCAACCGATTTTAACGACAAATTTGAAACCCTTGCCATTAAAAATGTATTTGGGGAACATGCCTACAAACTGGCGGTTTCTTCCACCAAATCGGTAACCGGACATCTGCTGGGGGCTGCCGGTGGCGTTGAAGCGATTGCTTGTGTGAAGGCTCTTCAGGATCAAATTCTCCCGCCGACGATCAATCAGGAGAATCCGGACCCTGAGTGTGACCTCGATTATGTTCCAAATGAGGCGCGCCGGGCGAAGGTGGATGTGGTGATGTCCAATTCATTTGGGTTTGGCGGGCATAATGCTTCCATCATTTTGCGAAAATATGAAGGGTAAGTGACTGTCAACTTGATGTAACAAAGAATTTATACGGGTCCCCATCAAAGTACTCGGTATCTAGATGTTTTTTCGGGGCCCCCACGAAAGTACTCGGAATTCGCTTCGAAGCTGATGGTCACTTTCGTGGGTGTTCTTTATGTCACTTTGATGGGCCCATTTATAGGTGAGAAACGTGGCGGGTAAATTTGATTTGTTGCAGCAATCTCTGCAGCTCCGATTTTCGAATATTGCTTTATTAAAACAAGCCTTCACACACGCATCCTATCGGAACGAGCATCGGGGGGAGAGCGGACAAGACAATGAACGGCTTGAATTCCTGGGGGATGCGGTCCTCGAATTGTTGATCAGCGAGTTTTTGTACACACGCTACCCGACTCTCCCGGAGGGCGAGTTGACGCGGATGCGGGCGGCGATTGTTTGTGAACCGTCGCTGGTGAAGTTTGCTGTAAAACTTCAATTCAACAAATACATACGCCTCGGACGGGGAGAAGAATTGTCCGGCGGTCGAAGACGGCCTGCTTTATTGGCTGACGTGTTTGAAGCATTCATGGGGGCGTTGTATCTGGACCAGGGGTTGGAGGCGGTGAGATCGTTTTTGCAAACTCATGTACTGCCGGAGTTGGAAAACGTGCACGGCCTGTTACTCTCTGACTTCAAGACTTTGCTGCAGGAGCATGTGCAACGCGAAAACCTGGGAGCTTTAACCTATAAGATTCTCGAGGAACGGGGTCCTGCCCACAATCGGGAATTTGTTTCCTGTGTTTTTATCAACGATATTCCCTACGGAACCGGAACGGGACGTTCGAAAAAAGAAGCGGAACAACGGGCTGCCCATCAAACTTTGGTCATGTTGGGACGATAAATCGGACATTTTGCGCATACTAGTTCCGACTGCAAAGGAGGGCTTAGGATGGCGGATGATCGCACAAATCACAAATTCCAATGGGGCACCGAGGAAGAAGGAGAAGTCTTCGATTGGGATATGTCCCAAATGGAAGTCGATATTCCGAAATTGCTCGGGAAAGCTGTACATCCCGATTTGCTTCCGAAGGGCGAGAATCAACAGGGTCAAATCGATAGGTCCAAAATCAACACAACAAAGAGTCTGTAAAAACAAAGAGTCGTAATGTTAAATGAACATTGTGAAACAATCCCCCTTATCCGTTATGTGCAACGGTAAGGGGGATATTATTTTCCTGCCGAACTAATGAGGGCTATGCAACGGGTTTCAAACGGGCGGTACATTGCTGAAGGATTTGAGACGGATGCACATGAAATAAAGCAAAAATAGTTGGAGGATTATTCCATGTAATGTCGAATTGGTAAAATGCACATATTTTTTCCTGAAAAAGGAGCTTTTTATATGCTGCTAAAAAAGTATGTCTCTAGTTTTCTTGTTGTGTTTATGATTTCCTTTTCAAGTGTGTTCACACCAATTCAAACGGCACGGGCTATTGCTCCCCTGCTGTTAGGATTGACGGCAACGGAGTTGACTGCAGCGGCCACTCTGCTAATTGCAGGCGGCCTTACCTATACGAATCGAGATGCAATTGCGTCAACAGCTCACAAGTTTTTAGAGACATTGCCCGACATTGATAGGAAAACGATTCAGGATGCTGCACTTACCGGTTCCATCTATGTGACTGCTTCTCTTTTCTCTAAGTTAAAATCTTACATCGATTCTTGGAATTATACAGAGGGTCAGAAGTTGGACTATTTTAACCCCAATGATTACGGTACCATTAATTATACAAGTGCTGGGAACAAAGCAACATGGACATTCCCCGCGCCTCAGGGGTCGTTTGCGGCTGATCATTGGATGAAAAACAACTCCTCTGTTAATAATGTAATTTACTTTAAGTCTAACTATACGAGTTCCTACTCTTACTATGTCTCTTTGCCATATGGTACGGAGGTAATAGGCAGTACTATTTACAGGTACTATAAAGTACAGGTGAAAGATCCTTTCAAATCTGCTCCCATTTATGATTCGGGCTTAATCAAGTCCTATGCTTTAGGCTCACAAATGCCGTTTCGTATCGACATATTAGGTTCAACAATGACATTATATATAGCAGGTACACAGGCATTTACAATGAATGATACTAGTGGAAACCTTAGATTTTCACATAGAGGGTCGTTGTATTCCGATAATTCGAATGAGTTGCGAAATGCTCACTATCTGGTGGATTCCACATATCTGTTTAAAGGAGCAGAAGCAGTTTTAGATCGGCAAGTTCTTCAGGCGCCTGGCTATGATCTGACAAGCAAATCGTTTCGATACCAAAAGACGGGGCTGGGAATCCGGTAGCTACAGTTGACGGACTTGTAGGAGTTCAACCGGGGCAATTGATCATTACAAACGCGACGTATGATGAAGCAAAGCAGAAGGGTGAATCGGTTCCGGATAATCATTCAATTCAAGTAAAGGATGCACAAAATAGAAACTTACCGAAAGAAGGCGAAGCCTACTCATCAAAGGATTTGGTAAATCCTGATGGCAGTCTTGTCACTAGAAGATATTATGACCAAGATGGTAAAGTCGAATTGGATATAGATTATGGTGATCATGGTACTCCAGAAAAAACTCCACTCCGCATAGACATACTTTTGATTGGACGAAGCTGGGTACTAAAGATTTTAGAAGTGAACCGATTAACAATTGGCCAGGGACAAACAATGGTTCAGGATCAAATAACGGCTCAGGGGTGAATACTATAATGTTTAATTATTCGTACGAACAATTTCAAGATGATATCAAACAAGGGCATGAAATTTCATTTTTCTATAATGAAAATCTATATCACATCAGCCGAGGGGTAAATTCCTGTATACGGTAACCTAAAAATACGCCACACCGCTCATTGAAACTTCCCCCACCTTGACCGATAATCCTCACAGAGCAGAAGATCAGTGATGTCGGGGCCGGGAGAGATGATCCAATTGATCCAGAAGCAAAATATTCTCATCATGCATTACCGGGAGGGAAAG
>NZ_JBHSHC010000010.1:0-32029 GCF_042652925.1 Effusibacillus consociatus | reverse complement strand
GATCTATACCCTGCTGGAACACGATGATGTCTCCGCCATCATCGACCTGAACCTCAGGCGTTCCGGCAAATTGGTATACAACGATATGGAAATCGGTTCGGACGGCGTTCCCGTGTGCCCCATTGGCCGGAAGATGATCGGTTGGGGCAAATGCCCCGGCCGTCAACGCGTCAAATGGCGTTGTCCCGCCAAAGTAGGCAAATGGGAGTGTCCCCATCCTTGTTCACCTTCCGAGTACGGAAGGACATTCTACACATCCACTTCGGATAATCCTCGTCTGTTTCCTCGCGTCAGACGCGACAGCAAAGAGTGGAAACAACGATATGCCCTACGGACCGGAGTGGAGCGGTGCATCAAGCGTCAAAAGGTGGATTACAAACTCGAAGCCTCTGAAGGTCGCAGTTCCCGTCACTGGAACATTCGAGTCTACTTGATTGCCATGTGCCAGCATGCCGACGCATGGTTGGAAGAAGCAAGAAAAGCGAACCTTCCTTCACTGGACGAATGGTTTGCAAGCCAATTAACTGCATAGTCACAGGGCTGTTCCATATTTTTAAAAAACCCGATATTGTCGGGTTATTTGGCATGCCCATTTTTTAAAAAGGCTTTCCAAGGTTAACAAAATGGTCGATTTTTGACCCATTCACCCCTTGTCCAGACTCGGATTCATCTCTCTAATTCCGAGCTACTATAAAAACGTCTTCTCCGTTGAAATCACGAAGTCCTCCTTTGTCCAAAACCGCTTCTCTCTGTCCATTAGCTCCTCCCCATTCCCTGCTTGTTTGCCTACAATTCATGGTAAAGCCCGCCTGGAAATTTTTCTCCAGCCAATTGGAGGTTTCTTTCCCCAGCCAATTTGTATATTGTTAGGAATAGGAAGAGGGGTGGAACTATGGAATGGAAACTCGACAGGACAAGCAAAGAACCGCTTTTTCGCCAGATTGCACGCAGCTTTGAGAAACGCATCCAAAGTGGAGAGCTGCCTCCCGGTGCCCCTCTCCCCCCTGAACGAAAACTCGCAGAGGAGCTTGGTGTGAATCGCAGCACAATCACGGCAGCCTACGAAGAACTTCGGGCTTCCGGTCTTACCCAATCGGTTCAGGGCAGCGGCACTTGTGTCAGTGATCATCTATGGGGAGTGTCTCCCAGGCGATTGCCTAACTGGCATCAATACACAAACGGGGGTTCTTTCCTGCCTACACTCCCCCTGAGCAAACGTATTCGGGAAGCCAGTGCGGACCCCCGAGTCATCAATTTGGCAAGAGGTCAGCTGTCGTCTGATTTGTTCCCGGAGGAAGCCTTGTCCGATTTGTTGAAAAGTACACCCTTAACGGCATCCCTCAGCTATCCGGATCCAAAAGGGGACGAAATCTTTCGGCACACCTTATCGGCTCATCTTCAAAAACACTATGGAATAGAGGCAGCACCTGAGGAAATTTTGGTTGTCTCCGGAGCTCAACAAGCGTTGCATTTGCTCACACAGTGCATTTTAAGTCCCGGGGACGCCGTAGCTATTGAGGGACCCTCCTACGCTTATTCTCTGCCGTTGTTTATTTCGGCCGGACTTCGCTTGTTCCGGATCCCCCTCGATGAGCAGGGACTTTTGCCCGACGAAGTGATGTCCCTCTATCAGAAACACAAGATTCGCATGGTGTTTGCAAACCCGACCTATCAAAATCCGACGGGAACCACATTGTCCCTTGCCAGACGAAAGAGGCTGCTCCAGATCTGCGAGGAACTTCGGATTCCTATTGTCGAGGACGATGCATACGGATCCCTCACCCTTCATGGTTCCCAGGCTCCACCCCCGGCCTTAATGAAATTAAACCAGGGAGGCGGCTCAGTGATTTACCTCGGAAGCCTTTCGAAAACGGCTGCCCCTGGTTTGCGAATTGGATGGGTGGCAGGTCCCAGATCGGTGATCGAAAGACTGGCAGATGCCAAACAACAGATGGATTTTGGGACAAGTATTGTGGTGCAGAGGCTGGTCGAATCGTATTTGTCATCCGGACAGTGGGAACGACACCTGCAGCGGATACGAAAGGAACTTACGATTCGCCGTGACGTAATGCTTCAAGCCCTGGATCAGTATGTGGGAGATCAGGTGAAATGGAATATGCCGGAAGGCAGTTATCATATCTGGTGCCGATTGCGGAATGCGATTCCGGATAGGGAGGTGCTGGAAACCGGCATTCAAAACCGGGTCCTATTCCTGCCTGGCGAAATCTATGGGGCTGAGCGGGGGTATATCCGGTTGACCTATGCGGGCGTGTCGGAGAGTGAAATTGAGGAAGGGATCACACGTTTTGAAAGAACCTTGCAGACAGTGAAAAATAGTGCACAAATTTGAGTTTCATTCTCGTGGCTTCAATCATGATGAATTGCTGTTCGCAGAAATAAAATTCCCGGAACCCACAGGGCTCCAAGAATTTATCGCACCGGTTACACCTCAATCGATTGTCCTGCATTCATCACTACGCCTTCGATGCCAGCCGGTTGCAATCTGGCGGCAAATGCATTCGCATCTTGTTCAATCAATGGCCAGGTATTGTAATGCATCGGAATGACTTTTTTTGCTCCCAACCAACTGGCCGCCAGTACCGCATCATCCGGTCCCATCGTGAAGTTATCTCCGATCGGCAGAGCCGCCGCATCAATTTTGTTCAATTCCCCGATCAATTTCATATCGCCAAAAAGGGCTGTATCCCCGGCATGATAGAACGTTTTTCCCTGCATGGTCAGCAGAAACCCGCAAGGGTTCCCCGTGTAGACAAAGGTTCCGTTTTCCTCAATACCGGATCCGTGAAACGCAATCGTGAGTTTCACGCGGCCAAACTCAAATTCATGGGCACCCCCAAGATGCATCGGATGCACAAGGGCCCCTTTTCCGGCGCAATACATGGCCAATTCAAAAGGAGCAATGATCGGAGCGTTGTTTCGTTTTGCAATGTTGATTGCATCCCCCAGATGGTCAGAGTGACCGTGTGTAAGAAGGATTGCATCCACTTTGATGTCTTCCGCTTTTGCAATCGCTTTCGGATTGCCGGTCAAGAATGGATCGATGATCACCGTTTTTCCTCCTGCTTCCGCAAGAAAGCAGGAGTGTCCATGGTATGTAATTTTCATCCCAAATCGCCTCCCCGTTTTGTTGGCAATCTATTGCCACCCCATTATTAATAATGCCTGAATCAAGCCAATTAGTCCACCGAGAAGCGCCCCCAACCATGTGATCATTTGCAGTTCTTTCTTCACCACACCGATAATCAACTTCTCCAGTTTTAGCAGGGAAAAAGAGGCCACCTGCTCCTCGACAATCCGCCGAATTCCGAACACCCGGAGGACGGGCGTAACCCACGCTGCGGCAGACCTTTTCATCCGCATCAGGAAGTCTTCAAGGAATTCGACCATACGTGATCTGTTCTTTAAGAACAGTTCATACAGGTCGAAATCGATCAGCTTTTGAGCCAACTGTCCAACGTCTGCCGCCTCCGCGAAACCGGACGCGACATCCCCCACGTTACGCTCCAAGAGAAATTGCCACTCCGATTGCAATTTCTCTTGCAGAAACCGGAAAGTCGCCGGGCTCTCCAGCATTTTTTTGACCTGTGGAATCAGTTCTTCGACGAGCTTGTCCTCTTTCACGAACATCACCGCCATTTTCCCCAGCATTCCGCCATCCAGCAAACGCTGTTGAATTGTATCTGCCAGGAACCGGCGGCCATCAGGGGAATCGATCCAATCCTGCGTTTTTTCCAGCAGCAAACCTGCGAGTTTATCGACTCGCATTGTAATGGAAGCACGCAAGGAGGAGGGGAGCAGATCCTCCAATTTTTTCCTGCACAGCTGAGGAAGCACCGTGGTCTCATAAGCTGTACGGGCCCATTTTTCAAAATCCTGAAAAAGTTCCTCCACCGTCCTGCCCGTGAGCTTGGCTAACAGGTGGCCAATTGTCCGCTCATCCGCCAATACAGCTTCAGTTTGCTCAAGAATCCGCGAGCGCATTTCTTCCAACCATTCCGGACGATTCAGCGAGGCTATAATTCCTTCTTCCGTAAGCAAGTGCTCCTCCACTATTTCACCCAGCTTCTGAGCGATTTCCGGTTGGCGCTTTGGAATCAATCCGGGGGTTAAAGGAACTTTCACGCCAAACAGCCGGTGTTCCTGCCAAGGACGAAACAGCATCAGAATCGCAATCAAATTTGTACCCCAGCCAATCAAGGCTCCCACTGTCACAGAAACTATCAGTGCTGTCATCTCATCACCATCCCGCTACGTGACTATTATACCCCCTTCAAAGCACCTCTTCGCATTTTTCGTAAACAAGTACCCAAATTCCATCCACTTACATACCGTTAGGTTGTAGGTCGATATATCCAGATAAAAGGAGGATTTGGTTCCCATGTATCCGACGTTGTCAGACACACAATGGCTGGATCACATAATCTATAGGGCTTCTCATCAGGAAAAATACATTACAACGCTGCAAAGAAGATCGAATTCGCTGGAACTGACAGAACAGTTGGACAAATGGTTGGATAGATTTGCGCAATTGCGAAAAGAGGTTGAACAATACAAAGATTATGCACGGGCAGGTTCGTATTCCGCGCTCTCCCCGGCAACGTATAAACTTCTCCAGAGAGCTTATCAGATTGATTACGACTTCATTCGTTTTTTGGAACATCCCACATTGGCAAGGATTTCGGAACAACAGCTGGAGCCACCCGCTCGCCCTGTCCCTGTCGGGGAACATGTGTTGCCTCCGCTTCCCTATGCGTATGATGCGTTAGAACCTCATATCGACGAAAAAACGATGCGTATCCACCATACAAAGCACCACAAAAGCTATGTGGACGGGTTAAACAAAGCAGAAAAAGAGATGCAAAAAGCTCGGCAGAGTGGAGATTTCTCCTTGATTCGGCATTGGGAGAGAGAGGCAGCATTTAACGGGGCAGGCCATTATCTTCACTCGATATTCTGGTACAACATGAAGCCAGGTGGAGGGGGGGCCCCGACAGGAGCGATCGCTAGGGAGATTCAGCAGACTTATGGCAGTTTTGAAAAATTCAAGCAGCATTTTACCGAAGCGGCGGATAAGGCGGAAGGAGTCGGATGGGCCTTGCTTGTCTGGGGCCCGCGTTCTCACCGCACTGAAATTTTGCAAGCGGAAAAACATCAACTGCTCAGCCAACAAGATCAGATTCCACTAGTAGTACTGGATGTATGGGAACATGCCTATTATTTAAAATACCAGAATAACCGGCGGGACTATATCAATGCCTGGTGGAACACAGTAGATTGGAATAACGTAAACGAACGTTTTGAACAGGCCAGGAAAATAAGATGGAATCCATTCTAACCGCCACAACCATTCTATCTGCCGATATTTTACTTTGAAGAGACAGCGCCCATGCCGAGCGGACCATGAAAACGTCCTGTAGATCTTCTCTACAGGACCCTGTTTCCTATAATTCGAAACCTGCAGCGGCCTTCTGGCCGGTTCCTCTTCCCTAACTTATCTACGAAAACTTCCACCGCCTGAATCCTATTTTTACCGGTGGTCGTATCATTCGAATGCACCCCAAAATTGTTCTTTAACCACAACTTCAGCCACAGGTAAGCGAATCAGGAAACCGGAAGCTCCTCACGAATCACCTACTAATCCAAGATCCCCCATATAGGGAGGCGTTCCTGCCCTTTCGCACAACAGTCTGCCCAAATGGTTCGTTGACAAGTGTCAAACGGTGGACTGTACGATTTTCGGGCATAGCAGGAACGAAAAAAATAATTAGGACCCAAGGAGCTGATTAATTATGACATTGCGATTGACCCCCTATTTAATGATGGACGGAAATGCAAAGGAAGCTATCCAATTTTACGAAAAAGCATTGGATGCCAAAGTTCTCTTTCTCCAAACTTTCGGAGAGATGCCGGAAAACCCCGAATTTCCTTTACCGGCAGATGCAAAGGATCGTGTGGCACACGCAATGTTAAAAGTTGGCGAAACGGACCTTATGTTTTCTGATAGGTTTCCAGGTCAACCCCATCAACAGGGAAATCAGGTTACCATCTGTATTTCAACTAACGACATGGAAAAATCAAGACAAATTTATGAAGCCTTGCAGCAAGACGGTCAAGTGAACATGCCGCTGCAAGAAACATTTTTTAGCCCTGCTTACGGTATTGTAACCGACAAGTTCGGTGTAACCTTCCAAATTTACACTGAGGGACGTCAATAATACAATAAAACGGCTCTGTTCGCAGCGTTGCGACAGAGCCGTTCTCCGTTTGCCTTTGGATTTCTATAAGTAAACAGATATGTACCGAAAACAGGACGAGGACCTTCTTCACAAAATCAGGCTTTGTACATCTTTTCATTACTTTTTACTTATTTCGGGTGATGTTAGCTCCAAGGGATCTCCCCTAAATTGTTCAACAAAACTGCCCGTTTCACACAATAGGCTGCCACTCCCATGACATCCTTCTGCGTTAACATTAAATTTATCCTTTTATTATCAGTTATGTTATTACTTATGAAACAACTTCATTATCAGTGCAAGCAATCCTGATGTAATCAAAGGTCCTACAGGGATACCTCCCCAAAAGGCAGCCGCTACCACTGCCCCTAAAATCATAGAGGAAGAACCTGACGATCGCTGAGACCTAAAAGCTGTGCAGCCTCTTGGACGGTGATAGATTTTTCTTTCAACCGGTCCAACACCTTAACCCGTTTCAATTGCTCTCTTGTCAAAGTAATGATCTCCTGTCCCATGGTGACATTTTCTCAGACGGGTTATATGGTGACAATATCACAGACGTACAACAGCACATGACTATAAATACTTGACAAAATACAAATTATATGATATAATAAAAAAATTTATTTACAAAAATACGTGGTTGGTATTATATAGATTAGAAATACAAGAAGTAACACGGGAGGGATAAGATGCAAGTAGCCAATGGTGTTGAAATGCTAGAAATTGCAGCAACCGTTATGGGAAAGGTACATATCATTCATCCTACGCTTATCTGGGACCAGGATACGGCGATCTTGGTGGACGCGGGATATCCTGGCCAACTGCCAAAATTTCGTGAATCAATGGAGAAGGCCGGAGTCCCTTTTGATAAGCTCAGCAAAATAATTATGACTCATCAAGACTTGGACCATATTGGAAGTTTGCCGGCTATTTTGAGTGAGTCACCTCATAGAGTCGAAGTGCTGGCGAATGAAGTGGAAAAACCGTATATTCAGGGCGAGAAAAGATTGCTGAAATTAACTCCGGAGGCTATAGCCCAGGCGATTGACTCTTTGCCGGCTGAGGTGCCGGAGGAATGGCGCATGGCATTTAAAGCGGTGCTTGAAAATCCACCCAAGACCAAAGTTGACAAAACGGTAGCTGATGGAGAGGAATTGCAGTACTGCGGAGGAATTACCGTTATCAACACCCCCGGTCACACTCCCGGGCATATCAGCCTGTACCATAAACAGAGCAAGACCCTTATCGCTGGGGACGCAATGATTGTTGTTGATGGTCAATTACTCGGACCGGACCCGCAATATACTCTTGATTTGAACTTATCGATTGAGTCACTGAAAAAGCTCACTCGGTACGACATCGAAACGGTAATCTGCTACCACGGCGGCCTGTATAAGGGTAACGCAAACGAGCGCATCGCGGAATTGGCCAACGGGTAAATGCTGCCTGATCGAACTCAATCTACATCCACCGTCAGCACTACGCTGACGGTGGATGAGCAGCTTTTGCCTGAATGCTTAGCCAATCTACTCTGTAATATCGGATCATGACGGTGATCCCATAGACCATGATGAAGATATAAAGCGAGAGCCACGAGCCGATGCTCGCCCACTGAAACACAAAGGTGAGCAGGTAGCATAACGGAAGGAACAGCAGCCAACTTAGGAACAGAGAACTCCAGAGCAGAAACGACGTATCCCCGATGCCTCTTAATCCACCCGAGTATATCATCACAAGCCCGTCAAAGATCTGAAGGTAAGCGGATATCTTGAGCAGGTAAGCGGTGAGCTGGTAAACCTTCGGGTCATCCGTATAGATCCTTGCAATCGGTTCGGCGAAGATAAACTCTACTGTTCCCAACGCAAACATCAATAAACTACCCAAAATAGCCGTATCGGTTCCCCATCTACGGGCTGCGATCCGTTTCCCTCTTCCGATTTCCTGTCCGACCAAAATCGTCGCAGTGGATCCAAATGCAAATGCTGGCATAAACCCAAATCCCATCACATTGAGTGCGATTTCATTTGCCGCAAGCGCATGAGTTCCAAGCCGAGTCACGAACATAGTGAAAATAAACATGGAGATGCTTAGGGCAAATTCTTGAAATCCCAGCTTTGAACTTTCGAGCAGTATCAACCGGGATTCAAACAGGTTCAAGCCTACCTTCATTCGCGTACCAAATCGGTTATGCAATCGGCAGAAATATACATACACGCTCAGGATGAATGATATCGTTTCTCCGCAAAAAATGGCCCAACCGGCACCCGCAAGCCCGAGATTCGGAAACCCCCAGTGCCCGTAAGTGAGGGTATACGTGAAGAAAACTACCGCTAAGTTTCCAATCAAAGAGATGAGCATCGGAGTCCTTGTATCTTCAATTCCCCGAAAAAAACCATGAAAGGCAAAAGTAAATATGGAAAACACCATTGCGTAAAAGCGAATCCCCAGGTAATCAGAACCTTCCGAAACGAGATCGGGGCTTCCTCCTATCAACCGCAGGATGTCATCATTGGCGGCACTTCCAGTTAGGAGCACAAGTGCCCCGGCCATTGCACAAAGATAAAGAGCGATGTAGGTCCTTTCTATCCCTTGTCTCATTGTGTTTCCACCGTAGTTTTGCGCCACCAGATAATTCACTGTATGTCCAATCCCTGAAAAGAGAGCCCACGCATTATACATCACAATGTTGGACACCCCGACGACCGCAATCGCCAAAGCTCCCAGTTCCCCAACCATGATGAGACCGATGGTACCCGTGAGTGTCATGGAGGCAAAAGAGACAATCGACGGAAGGGCAAGGAGCAAAATCTTTTTCCATTTTGAGAGCATATTGGGTCTACTCAACTTCATTACTCCTCGTAAATCATTTTTCTGGTCATCCCCCCATCAATCACCAAATTAATTCCAGTGATAAAATCATTCTCAGGATTGGTGAGGTATAGACATGCTCGTGCAATATCCTCCGGCTTTCCTACTCGCAGGGCAGGATGCTGCAGATGGTCTATTTGCCGGAGTTTATCGTAGTCCCCTGTTTCGATCCAACCGGGGCTAATGGCGTTCACTTGTATATGATCCGGTCCTAAAGAAAGGGCGAGGGAGTGGGTTAAAGAGAGAATCCCACCTTTTGAAGCGGCATAGGCTTCTGAATTAGGCTCTGACATAAGAGCGCGTGTCGAAGAGATATTGACGATGGACCCTCCGCCGTGATTTCTCATGATTTTTGCGGCTTCCCTTGAACAAAGGAACGTTCCTCCAAGGTTCGTTCCCACTACGAAATCCCATTCTTCGATGGTGAGATCATAAGGAGATTTAAATACGCCAATCCCTGCATTGTTAATTAAAATATCAATTCGGTCTATCTTGCCTTGGATTTCATGAAAGAACCGCTCGATCTCTATGGGCTTGCTCAAATCAAGAACGTGTGTTAAAACTTCAAACCCTGCATCCTGAATAAATTCAGAGGTCTGTTTGAGTCCGTCGGCCTCTTTATCTACGATGACCACTTTTGCTCCGTGTTTGGCATAGGCAGCGGCAATGGTTCGACCTATTCCTCCCCCGCCCCCTGTCACAATCACTACTTTTCCTTCATATGTCATAAACACTTCTCCTCCATTCCAGTGATCATTGTTTTGGGAATCGTACAATAAGAAGTTGTCCATTGAGAGTTTATTATCCTCCAGCCATAAAGTCAAAATTACGGCATAACGCGTACCATCATTGCAAGTAACCTCTCCCTCCAATCTTGCACTCTTGATCCCCGTTCTCCAGTGATTCCTCAAGTTGTTTAATTTGTTCATTTTTTAGGGGCTGTTGACTACCATTTTGATCACGCATTGGGATGAGCATAAAGTAACCTTTTTCCAACGCTGAGGCAATGGAAATCCATCGAGCGTCCGGAGCAAAAAATTGACGTTCAGGTTGCAACATTGTCGCAGCCGCATGTATGTCTCTTGAATCCATCCCTAACGAATACTCTGTTAATCGTCCTGCAAGTATGTTTTCAATAGCATTTCTTGTGAGAACGAAATTATTGGAAGGAAACAATATTTTCTGAAGTTAGATGCGTCCCCGTTGTTATTTATAAATAAAACTTATTAATGGTATAAGTAATTCTGATTGATTCGTTTCGCCTGCTGTGATAGTTTAGAGTAAATAAATAATAAATTAATCACATCAGATTACTCGGAATAATCTTTATGCTATGCGAGGTGTATATTGTGGTACTTCAGGTGACAAACAGTCCTTTCAATCAGGAGCAAGTGGAGCTTCTCAATCGCTTTCTGCCGACGCTTACGGAGGTGCAGAAAGTCTGGTTGAGCGGTTATCTTACGGCTCTTCACAATGTGGAAACACCGATGGCCGCTTCGCCGCAAGCTGCTTCGGCAGTGAATCCGCCAATCATTTCCAAAGATGTGACTGTGCTCTTCGGATCCCAATCCGGGAACAGCCAAAAGTTGGCCAAGAAGCTGACCGAAAAGCTTCAAGAGCAGGGCTTCCAGGTAACGCTCTCCTCTATGAGTGACTTCAAGCCGAATACGTTGAAAAAGGTTCAAAACCTGCTCCTTGTGGTCAGCACCCATGGGGAAGGTGTACCGCCGGACAACGCCCTATCTTTCTATGAATTCCTCCATAGCAAGAGAGCACCTCAATTGGAGGACCTCCGCTTCTCCGTGCTGGCTTTGGGAGACACTTCTTATGAGTTTTTCTGCCAAACCGGCAAGGATTTCGACAAGCGTCTTGAAGAACTCGGTGGCAAGCGTCTAACTCCGCGCGTCGATTGCGACGTGGATTACGACGAGCCTGCCGCAGAGTGGATGAATAATGTCCTGCACTCTCTAAGTGAGGCGGCGGCGGCCCAGGCCACTGTAAGCGTTGGCGGTGTAACGATCGAGAGAGGGCCGCAAACCGAATATTCACGGTCGAATCCGTTCCAGGCCGTGGTTCTTGAGAATTTGAATCTGAACGGACGCGGGTCGGACCGGGAAACTCGTCACCTGGAGCTCTCCCTCGAGGGATCCACTCTGCAATATGAACCGGGCGACTGCCTGGGGATCTATCCCAAGAATCATCCCCGCCTTGTCGATGAGCTGATCGAAGCGATGGGCTGGAAGCCGGAAGATCTCGTTCCGATTAATAAGAACGGAGAAGAGTGCCCAGTAAGAGAGGCGTTGTCCAGCCATTATGAAATCACGGTCCTGACTAAGCCGCTCTTAGAGCAAGCGGCGAAGCTTTCTTCGGGCAGCGGGCTGCAGGAGCTGCTTGCGGCAGGACGAGAGCAAGCGCTTAGAGATTATATCAGAAATCGAGATTTGTTGGATTTGGTGCAGGATTACAGCCTTAAAGGAGTGTCTGCCAAGGAGTTCGTACCGATTCTCAGGAAGCTGCCGGCTCGTCTCTATTCGATCTCCAGCAGTTCGAAGGCGTACCCGGACGAGGTGCATCTCACGATTCGAAAGGTACGATACGAGGCTCATGGACGATATCGGTACGGCGTGTGTTCGAACTATATCGCGGACCGTTTAAAAGCGGGCGATTCATTACCGGTATTTGTACACCATAACCCCAACTTTAAGCTTCCGCAGAACCCGGATACACCGATTATCATGATCGGGCCAGGCACAGGTGTTGCACCTTTCCGGGCGTTCCTGGGAGAACGTGAGGAGAATGGGGCGAAAGGCAAGACTTGGTTATTCTTTGGCGATCAGCATTTCTCCACAGACTTCCTTTATCAGATCGACTGGCAGCGTTGGCTCAAAGAGGGAGTACTGACACGTATGGATGTCGCGTTCTCCCGCGATACGGATCAAAAGGTTTACGTTCAGCACCGGATGCTTGAGAAGAGCAAGGAGCTGTATCAATGGCTGCAGGAAGGGGCTTGCATATACGTATGCGGAGACGAGAAGAAGATGGCCCACGACGTTCATGCCGCCCTGGCCACCATACTCGAACAAGAGGGCGGACTTAGCTCAGAGGAAGCTGTAGAGTATCTAAAACGTATGCAACAGGAAAAACGTTATCAGCGAGATGTCTATTGAGTTTAGCCAATAGATAGCGAGAGGAGATAGCAGCATGTCAGAAAATAATTTGCTTTCGCCAAACAGTGCGCCTCACAGCGATGTAGAGGATATCAAGCGCCGAAGCAATTACCTGCGGGGAAGCCTGACAGAGACTCTGGAAGACAGGATTACCGGGTCCATCCCTGAGGATGATAATCGATTGATGAAATTTCACGGAAGCTACATGCAGGATGATCGGGATCTTCGCAACGAACGGAATAAACAGAAGCTGGAGCCGGCTTATCAATTCATGGTGCGCGTACGGGCGGCCGGCGGGATTGTTACTCCGGAACAATGGTTGATGATGGATCGGATCGCCCAGCAATATGCGAACGGAACGATTCGTCTGACGACCCGTCAGTCATTCCAGCTGCACGGCGTGCTTAAGTGGAATATGAAGAATGCGATCAAGGAAATCAACGATGCTTTATTAAGCACGCTTGCCGCTTGCGGGGACGTAAACCGCAACGTTATGTGCAACCCGAATCCGTACCAGTCGGAAATCCACGAACAGGTTTACGAATGGGCCAAGACAGTAAGCAATCATCTTGATCCGCGGACCAGAGCCTATCATGAAATTTGGCTTGACGAAGAAAAGGTTGTAGACAGTCTGGAAGGGGACCAGCAAGAACCGATCTACGGGCCTGTCTATTTGCCGCGCAAGTTTAAGATCGGCATCGCTGTACCTCCTTCCAATGACGTAGACGTGTTTTCTCAGGATCTGGGCTTCATTGCCATTCATGAGGAAGGGCGGCTGCTGGGCTTCAACGTTGCGGTCGGCGGCGGAATGGGAATGACGCACGGCGATCCGAAGACCTATCCGCAGCTGGCGCGGGTGATCGGTTTCATCTCGCCGGAACAAATTGTCGACGTGGCCGAGAAAACGGTCACGATCCAAAGAGACTATGGAGATCGCTCGGTGCGGAAACACGCTCGGTTCAAATACACAATCGACGACCGCGGGATCGAATGGTTCATCAATGAGCTTCAACAGCGACTGGGATGGAAGCTTGAGGAGCCGCGCCCTTACCAATTCGAACACAATGGCGACCGCTATGGTTGGGTGAAAGGAAGCAACGACAAATGGCATTTTACCCTTTTCATTCAAAACGGCCGAGTGAAAGACGAGGAGAACTACCTTTTGATGTCCGGTCTACGGGAAATCGCCAAGGTGCATACAGGGGATTTCCGCCTGACGCCGAATCAGAACCTCATCATCGGTAATGTGACCAGTCAAAACAAGAAAAAAATCGAGGAAGTCATCAAGGCCTACGGGCTCACCGATGGAACTCCATATTCCGCGTTGCGGAGAAACTCTATGGCCTGTGTGGCCTTGCCGACATGCGGCTTGGCGATGGCTGAGTCGGAGCGCTATTTACCTACCCTGCTGGAGAAGATCGAATTGATCTTGGATGAGGCGGGTTTGCGCGATGAGGAGATCGTCATTCGCATGACCGGCTGTCCGAACGGATGCGCTCGACCTGCACTGGCGGAAATTGCGTTTATCGGCAAGGCTCCCGGCAAATACAACATGTATTTGGGCGGTGGTTTCTCCGGAAATCGATTGAATAAGCTGTACCGTGAAAATATAGGCGAGAAAGAAATCCTGGAGGAACTGCGTCCGATGTTGAATCGGTACGCGAAGGAACGTGAGGAAGGCGAGCATTTCGGAGATTTCGTCATTCGCGCGGGGTATGTGAAAGAAGTTCGTTCGGGACTCGATTTTCATGAGTAGCGCGACATTGATATGCAAAGAAGGGGCCGACCGGTATAAACTGGTTGGTCTTCCTCTAAAACACCGTTAAAATCCTCCGGTTTCCCCCAAAAATGCCACATGTATTTTTGTTTTTGCCCCGCTACAAACGGAGCGTCCATGAATCCCAATTTCCCTTTCTCTCCACGCATTAGATAATTTCCAGAAAAAAATGTCGGACTTGGTTTCCATTTTACATTCACTTCGTCCGTGGTCGATTTTTCTTTGTTTTCATTTGTTCCAATCGTCTCGGAGTTGGTACATCCCACAAGAGACAAAGCCAAGAGGAACACGCTTAATAAAATTCGCATAATAATCAAAACTCCAATAACAAGGTATGCAGAATACTTATTTCGCCAAAAAACACGAAGGAACTAAAGCTTTGCTGAGGGCGTTATCGGTTCCCCGTATTTCTTTCTACGATCTCACCCAATTCCCGACTCTCAATCAAAAACTGGCTCCCCCAAAATGACGTTTCAAATGTACCGCCTCCCCAGTAGCCAAAGCCATGAAAGGAACCGTCTTTAAAGACTACGGTTGCGTGGTTTTCCGGGGTAGGACCGTGACGGCGCCAGTTGCTGCTTTCAAATTCCGCTTGTTGAAGTTTTTCAAGAAACTCTTTCTTTGCGGCCGTGGCAAGAGCCACCTCATCTAACCGGCCTACACGTACAGATGCAACGTTCGAATCCGTCAGTTCTTTCTGTAATTCGGCCCAAATGAACCGATCCTTAATGTTATGGTACCCCTCTTGAATGGGTTCGGCAAAAAGTACCCCAGCAAATGCCAACCCCAAAACTGCACCTGCCACCTTCCTCATAGCCAACATTCCCGATCTTCCTCCTCGATTCCTGTTATTCCGGCAAACTCTGTCCACTTTTTTCCACATAAACCGCCTCCAAACGGATAACCTCGTCCTTATAGACTCATGACGGGATGATCGGTTACATGAAGGAATCGTCCGTGACAAAGAAAGTGAAAATTAGGCTAGTTTTTCGAACACAAGCAAAAATATTGGACATATGACAGGATGCAATGAACATCTGTGGCGACAACTTGGCTAAACAATAAAAGGGTGGGGATCTCCCGCCCTTTTATTGTGTATGGTGCCAATAGATGAATAGGCTTCAAACATGTTCACCTTAATATTTTAGCAACTATTTCCAGTTTTATGTTTGAAACTTTTTTAACTCTACAATCTGGGATCAATAGGGTCCGCTTCAAGTGCTAGCGTGTTCAATACACACTCAAGGATCCGCTCAACAGGTTCTTTTTTAACAAACCGTTGAATCCCTTCAACTCCTCAAAGCAAACTCGAACAAAGCGTTTCGCTGTTTCTTGCCAACCTTCCTTTGTTTCAAGCGAATCAGGTTTTCCGGCAATAAGTAGTCCATACCATAGATAATGTGCAGGTATTTTCGTCCACGGACTTTGAGTGCCGGCTGTGAGGTTTGCCATTTAATGCAGTTCCCAATGCGGATCGGATATAGGAACAAATAGACTGCTCACTGCAAATTCACGATCATTAATGTATTGGGTTATATCGAAAGCATTCGGACTGTTCCTGACAAGTTCAATAGGGTCAGGAGCAGCAAATAATACAGCCTCAGCTTCCGTTTCCGAAAATGACGTATAAACCAAACGGACTCTTGTCCCTTTCTCTTCTCTTTTCTTTAATACTTCTTAACAAGAGAATATCATTCTGTTTCGCAAAAATACACTATTGAACTTAGAACCATAAACCGGTTTAATAGTTTTTCATTCTTGTATTTTCAGAAAATAACATATATTATATTGTAAATTAGCTGAAAGTAGAGGAATGCCTTATGAATTATCTCCTGTCGGAAACGGCTCAAAATTCCAAGGTTTCTGCCGTTCGTGAAATTCTGAAACTCACTCAGGGGAGCTCGGTGATCTCATTTGCCGGCGGTCTTCCGGCGGAAGAATTCTTTCCGATCGAGGCGCTAGACGCAGCTTTCGAGAGAGTATTTGAGCAAGGAAAAAAGTCATTGCAATACGGGCTGACGGAGGGATACACCCCGTTGCGGGAACAAATCAGTGTTCGCATGTCAAAAAAGGGCATTCATGCAGATCCCAGTGATATGCTTCTCACCACAGGGTCCCAGCAAGCGATCGATTTGCTCGCAAGAGTCTACTTGGAACCTGGTGATGTGGTTCTGGTAGAGAATCCGACCTATTTGGCCGCTCTCCAAGTGTTTCATTATTATCGCGTTCAGGTTGTATCCATTAGGAGTGATCGCTTTGGAATGGATCTGGACGACTTATCCCGCAAGATTGACGAATACAATCCAAAAATGGTATATGTAACGCCTACTTTCTCAAATCCGACGGGGAAAGTCTGGAGCAAGGAACGCCGCAAGGGGCTTTTGGAGATTGGTCATGACCGGAATGTATTGATTTTGGAAGACGATCCGTACGGAGAACTTCAATTTCGTGACGATGTTTCGTATCCAACGATATTCTCAATGGATCAGCATCCAAACGGAGCCGTACTCTATACCAGCACCTTTTCCAAAACTGTAGTTCCTGCGTTACGCACCGGATGGGTGGTGGGCGATCCCACGATCATTCAAGCGATGACCCGTGCAAAGCAAGCTGCCGATCTCCATTCCAGTTCTCTCGATCAACAAGCCCTCTATCAATTGATGACTCACTTTGATCTGGATGCTCATATTCAGGAAATTCGCAGTCAATACCGGCAGCGGATGGAGTTGATGTCCCAACTGTTACACCGGCAGCCATGGACGGATATTCGATGGAATGAGCCGGAAGGCGGAATGTTCCTATGGATGGAACTCCCCTCGGATTGGAATGCCGAAACTCTCTTACAGCATGCCGTAAAAGAAGGGGTTGCATTTGTTCCGGGAACCGAATTCTACGTCGGTACACCTCAAAGCAACACGTTGCGCTTGAATTTTACCCATACCTCTCCGGAAAATATGGCAATCGGAATGGAACGATTGGCCCGGGCCGTGAACTCTTTTCACTTGGCTCACGTGTAAACACGCGGCGAATTGGTTTGTCATCGCTATGCAGCTTGAAAGTGAGATCAAATAGAGGATGACCTATTGCCAAAATTCCCCCGCAGAAGTGTTCTGCAGGGGAATTTATTCTCATTGTGTCGTTTTACAAAAATCGGTTACCAAATCAACAAACCGTTTTGGATTTTCCACATTAAGCGAATGGCCGACACCTGGCACGACTTCAAGACGACTTCCCGGGATGGCTTGGTGAATTCTTTGGATACCGTCCAGTGGAGACCAATTATCCAACTCGCCCCAGATTACAAGTGCAGGAGCCGTAATTTCCCTCAGATGTCCCGATACGTCCATCTCCGCCAATGCTTTAATATTGCCTTCGAATACCTGTTTACTTGCTGTAAAAGCCTCCTCCACCAATTGGTCAAAAAACTCATTGTATGAATACGTGGGAGCGGTCCCTTTTAATGCTTCCTTAAGCGACTCTTTATCTTCCTGCCACTGTTTAAACAAAGGATGAAACTCCTCAGGAATCACCAATCCTTCAGCAGGAACCGGATCAAGCAGGATCAGGCGTTTCACCCGATGGGGATAGGCAATCGCATATTGCATGGCGGTTCCTCCGCCGAGAGAATGGCCAACCAAAGTGAATTGATTGATGTTTAACGCCTGGGCAAAAGCTTCCACATCATCGGCAAACTGTCGAATCGAGTGTCCGGTTTCCGGTTTGTCCGTAAATCCACAACCGCGGGAATCCAGTGCAAAGCTTCGATACTCCTCCGTAAGCAAATCCATTACTTTTTCCCACCATCTCCAGGAACCAATGTTTCCGTGAATGAACAAGATGGCTTCCGGACCGTTCCCTTTTTCCTGATAATGAATCTGAATATCCCCCGCTTTTACGAACGGCATATCCTTCACTCCTCAATTCTTTTATTGTTGAAGCCATGTGTGAATTTGTTCGGCAGCCTCTGTGCCCCATCCCAATTCCAAATGGTTGAGCGGAACTGTCACATTGCCCGCCAAGTTTCCAACCCCTTCAGCACTGGAAGCGCTGTCGATAAACACAACGCCATCACTGGGACCGGTGTGCTCATTGTGAATCGTCGGAATGTCATTTTGGTTGCCTGACAAGAGATAGGTTTGAATCGACGATGGAATCCTGTAGTGGTTCCCATTGTCACTCCTCACTTATTCAAATATTCAGAACAAATATACCTGATAACTGTTGCAGTTGAGTTACACAAGAGCCGCTCAGCATCACCCGATTATTTTTTCAGCAAACCTCTTAATATCCTCAGCCAGTCGTTCCGGTGCCTCAACGTTAGGAGAATGTCCGATTCCCTCATACAAAACCAGTTCACTGCAAGGAATCGCATCCCGTGTACGTTCCATCATATCGAGTGAAATCAAGCTGTCTTGAGTTCCGAACACGATCAGGGTCGGGATCTTCACGGCGGCGAGTTTCTCCCGATAATCAGCCTCGCTCAGGGAAGTATAATTGGACACGACAGTAGGTCCCGCAATCATCGCGTCATCCACCAGACTCTCAAAAAACTCCCCCTGGGCAGCCGTAGGGATCACTGCCGCCAAGGCCATTTTCATCAGATTCCGGTCGCGAATCATCTGTTCAAGTAAGGGTTTGCGTTCCTCCGGTGTGACAAGGCCTTCCGCCGGGGCTGGGTTCACCAGCACGATCCCTTGAACCATCTCCGGCTCCGTTACCGCCATATCCATCGTAATGGAGCCGCCCATCGAATGTCCCACCACGATCACATTCTTGAATCCCAGTTCTTTCAACAAAGCTCTTGCATCCGAGCTGTATTGCGGAACCGTGTTGCCATGTCCCGGCTGTTCACTTTGACCGCAGCCCCGCAGATCGAGCCGGACAACTGTATAGTTACCAGATAATCGGGTCCACACAGGATCCCACCACCGGCCTGAGGCAAGATTCCCGTGAATAAGAACCAGCACGGTCTCTCCCTGCCCCGCCTGTTGGTAATGCAAAGTGACTCCGTTTACTGTTATTTGCGGCATCCTGTTTCCCCCTATCTTCGAATCCAACGGTCACGAATTGTCCCCACAATTCCTTTTGGAAAGAACATGACGATAACAATGTAGAGAATTCCAAAGAACAACAACCACCTTTCAAAAATCGGGTGTACGGTCGATAAGGAACTCAGCCACTCGTGCGCGAATGTGATAACTCCGGAACCGAATACGGCTCCAATCAAGGTGCCGGTTCCTCCGATGATGGTCATCAAGAGTGCATCAACAGTCCGATCCAGCCCCAGTACGGAGGTGTTGACATATCGCTGAAAAATCGCCCACATCGCTCCGGCCAGGGTCGCTACCACCCCCGATGCGACAATCGACAGAAGCTTGAATTGCAGGACATTATAACCCAATGACTCCACACGGTGTTCATTCTCCCGAATTGCCTGCAGGGTTCGTCCCAGAGGAGAATTCACCAAGCGCCGCAGGAACAGATACATGGCAATCAGAAACAGCAGCGCCATGTAATAGAACACGATGCGCTCCCGAAATATCGCCGGTACCGGGATACTGGGAATCCCGTCATTTCCGCCTGTCAGGGAACTCCACTTCTCCGAAATAATAAAGAACAGTTCCGCAAATGCCAGGGTAATCATAGAAAAGTAGACGTCTTTTACCCGCAGGGACAAACCTCCGATGATCACCCCGACCAACACAGACATTGCTACCGCAATCAATATCGCTAGCGGCAGAAGACCCGGTTCCTTTGTTTTCGAGAGCAGGATCCCGACCGAATACGCTCCTGTACCGAAGAACAATGCATGGCCAAAGGAAACGATCCCTGTATACCCCAGCAGCAAATCATAGCTCATCCCGTACACAGCCAAAATGAAGACTTGGATCATCATCGTCAACAGGAAACGGGAATCGCTGACAAACGGAAGCAAGACGAGAAGAGACAGGACGACAGCGATTAAAATCTTGTTGGTAAAAAGTTTCTCCCCCATCCCCATCACCTCCGTATTCCGAAAATACCTTCAGGTTTCAGCATGAGCACAATCGCCATTAAAGCGACATTCACCGCTAAAGCCGCATCCGGCAAATAATACGCCATAAACGTTTGCATCACGCCGATCAGCAAACTCCCGACGGCAGCTCCGACAAAGTTCCCAATCCCACCGATCACCACTACAATAAAGGCGGCCAGCTGATTTTGCATCCCCAATTCCGGGAAGATCGAACCGAATGACGGTCCTGAGATGACTCCCCCAAAAGCAGACAGACCTGCCCCAAATGCAAACACCATGGAAAATACTTTCCGCACATTAATCCCCAGTGCCTGCACCATTTCCGGGTCCTGAACCCCTGCTCGAATAATAATCCCGTACTTTGTCCTCGTCAGCATAAAATGGACCCCAAGCAGGACCAGTATCCCGACACCAATTGTAAATATTCGGTACACCGGGAAGGGATCGCTCAAAATCGTCACTACCCCCTGCAGCAGTTCCGGTTTTTCAAATCCGAGAATAATCGGTCCCCATACAACTTTTATCAGTTCCGTCATGACGATCATCAGTCCCAAGGTCAGCAGAATCTGGGCCACATGGTTGCCATAAAAGGGACGAACAAAAAACCGTTCCATCAGCCAGCCAATCCCGATTCCGGCAAGGGTGCCCGCAATCACAGCAAGAATAAAACTTCCAGTCAGACCGTACACCGTCCACCCAATGTAGCTGCCCCAGATAAAAATGGCACCGTGGGCGAAATTCAGAACCCCCATCAATCCAAATATCAAGGACAATCCCGCTGCGATGAGAAAGATCAGCATCCCAAGAGCAATTCCGTTGAGCAGCAAGTTGATTGTTAATGACACAAGCTCAGCCTCCTCCCCTGCTAGACACCGATTCCGAGATACTTTTTCTTTAATGCATCGTCTTGTTTGAATTCGTCCATCTCACCGCGATAAACCGTGTGCCCGTCATCAAGAATAAACACGTCATCCCCGACCCCGCTTGCCATGATGAAGTTCTGTTCGACCAGTACGATAGTTGTGTGCTTCTTCAATTCCCGGATCGATTCCATTACCTTTTCCACCACAATCGGAGCCAGGCCTTTACTCGGCTCGTCAATCAGCAGCAGTTTATTGTCGTTGACGAACGCCCGGGCAATCGAGAGCATCTGCTTCTGCCCGCCGCTCAGGTTTCCCCCTTTTCGTTTCCAGGCAATCTTCAGGTCCGGAAACAGCGTCAGAACAAACTCCAGTCGGTCTTGAGTCGCTTTCTCATTTTTTCGCATCGCAAGTTTCATATTTTCCTCGACTGTCAGATCCGAAAAGATCCCTTGATCTTCCGGCACATATCCTATCCCTTTATTGGCTACCTCGTAGGGCGCGATTCCTTGAATTTCCTCCCCTTGAAAAATCACTCTCCCCTCTCGTGGAGGTGTCAGCCCCATAATGGTCCGCAGAGTGGTGGTTTTGCCCGCTCCGTTCCGTCCGAGGATCACGGTAACCCGACCTTCTTTTACTTCAATCTCAACACCCTGCAGAATGTGGTATTGTCCGATATACGTTTGTAAGTTCTCAGCTTTTAACAGCGTCTTCATAAAGGCCTCCCAGATACGCAGACTGCACCAGTTCATTGTTCATAATTTCTTGCGGTGTACCGTCTGCGAGAAGTCTGCCGTTAAACAGCACGGCTAACGAATCGGATAAGCCAAGCACCATGTCGATCTTGTGCTCGATAAGCAGAATCGTATGGTCTCCTGAGTCCTTAAGAGTACGGATGACTTCAATAATGGAAGGTACTTCTTCCAGTGACATGCCTGCAGTCGGTTCATCAAGCAGCAGCAGTTCCGGTTCCAATGCAAGCAAAATCGCAATCTCCAATTTGCGCTTGTCCCCGTGTGACAGATTTTTGGCAAGTTGAGTCGCTTTGGCAGCCAAATGAACTTTCTCCAGCAATCGAACCGCTGTCTCTTCAAACTGATGAAATTTTCTGTAGTGGGAAAACAGCCGAAAACTGACGCCCCCTTTTGCCTGTACAGCAATCCGGACATTCTCCAGGACAGTCAGATTCGGAAATACATTGGTGATTTGAAAGGACCGCCCAATCCCCAACCTCGTACGTTCATATACCGCCAGCTTTGTAATATCCTTGCCTTTAAAGAATACGGATCCGGCCGTCGGTTTTAATTGCCCGCTCAACAAATTGAAAAAAGTGGTCTTTCCGGCTCCATTGGGTCCGATAATCGATTTGAATGTATGCGGTTTCAATTGGAAGTTTACCTCGTTGACCGCCACATGTCCGCCAAATTGAATCGTCAGTCCCCGTGTTTCCAGAAGCGGGTTGGACATTCAACTTCCCTCCTTCTGATAGAGAATCTTGGCATTCGACAAGTTCCAACCAGGATATTGAAAAAAGAGCCCTGCCTCTGGCAGGGCATCGCTAGATGAACTATTTTTTAACTGTAACCGGGGGAGCCGTATCCTGTCCGCTCAATTCCTTAACCAGAACGGGTACCAGGTGGTCAACTCCCTGTTTCTTTTCCAGCTTCACAATATACATGGGCTGTAATGCTTGATGATCCTCTTTCCGGAATGTGTAATCTCCTTTGGGTCCCTTAACGGTCAAACCTTCAAGAGCTGCAATTAACTTATCGGTATCGGTGGATCCGGCTTTTTTGATGGCTTGCACGAGTGCGACACCTGCCACGAACCCGCTGGAAGTGAAGAGATCGGGCGGAGAGTTGAACTCCTTTTGGTGATTTTCAACCAACCATTTATTTACATCATTTTGCGGCAGCGCGTGGTAGTAAGGAGCTGGTCCTTGCATGCCCACTCCCGCGTCTCCAAACGATTTGATTCCGGCAATATCTGGGATTACCGATGTAATCTTCATTTTTTCGGCAATCTTTAATTCATTTACCTGCTTCAGCAGGGTTGCACCACCCGCACCAGCCCAGGTGATAATCAAGACTTCCGCCTTGGACTGGATCGCTTTTTGCAAATAGGGGGTAAAATCCTGTGTGTTTACCGGTGCAAACTCTTCTTGAATGACCTTGCCGCCCGATTTTTCAATCGATTCTTTCCAAGCGGCCGCACTGGATTTTCCGAACACATAATCAGGGGCTATGTGAAAGAATGTTTTCCCAAGGTTTTCGACCGCATACTTCGCACCGGTTGCGGCATCCTGAGACAAGCTGCGTGCGCTGCGGAACACGTACTTGTTGAAATTCTTCCCCGTAATCTCATCCGCTGCAGCAGGATCCACCATGAACACCTTCTTGTACTCTTCCGCTAGTGGAGCAATCGCTTGAGCAACGGCAGAACTTGCTGATCCCTGTAGGATATCCACTTTTTCTTCTTCCAGAAGCTTCCGGGCTTTCTTGATGCCTTCATCCGCTTTTCCGGCATCGTCTTCCACGAGAACTTGAATTTTGCGTCCGTTGATTTCCTCCGTTCCACCGGTTGCATATTTAATTCCCAACTTGAGACCGTTGATTTCCTGGGTTCCGTAGGCTTCTACCGCACCCGAGCGCGAAGTGACAACTCCAATTTTGATCGGATTTTTATTGTCCTTCCCACCTGTTTCATTGCTGCCGCCGCAAGCCGAAACAGCCAGCATCGTTACGGATAACAAGGAAACCAGAGCGGTTTTCTGCCACCTTTTATTTTTCATTGTTCATAAACCCCCTTATTTAAATGTGTTCACCAATTTATTGAAATTCTACCGTTCATTCGTTACACATGAGTTACACATGCCTAGGGAATAGGTTTAAATTTTTGAATTCGATGCAGCAGGCCGTCTGCGATATACAAGTCGCCGGAAGCTGCAATGCCAATCCCCTGCGGGGAGAAAAAGTTCCCGTCCGTCCCGCTGAAACTGCCGAATTGCTCGATAAAAGTACCGTTTGCATCGTATTTTTCGATTCTGTTATTCGATGTGTCCGTTACATAGACATGGTTATGGGCATCAATTGCAATCCCGGTTGGCAGAAACAAATCGCCCGGCCCTTCTCCCCAATTCTTCAACGGGTCCGAATGCCCTCTTTCCCCGTTGGTTCCCCATTTCGTTAGAAAGCATCCGTTGTTATCAAATTTTTGTACCCGATTATTGATACGATCCACCACATAAACATTGTCCTGTGAATCAACCGCCAACTGCATGGGTTGGATAAACTGGCTGTCACCGGTTCCATATCCTCCCCATTCCGTGACATATTGAAAGAGAGAGTTAAACTTTTGAATCCGGTTGTTTTCCGTATCCGAGACAAAAATATTTCCCTTGCTGTCTACCGCAACTCCAACAGGGAGCCGAAAATATCCGCTCAAAGTACCATAGGATCCGTAAGCGGCCAAAAAGGTTCCGTTATTCGAAAATTTTTGAATCCGGTTATTTACTGCATCTGCTACATAAACGTTGCCTGAGTGGTCAATGGCCAACTGCCTCGGAACATAAAATTCGCCATAATAGCTGCCATACCCGTTCGGACCACCCGAACCGAAGTTCTTGCCCCACTTGGCCAGGAGTTTCCCGTTGGGATCGTACTTTAAAATCCGATGGTTGAAAGAGTCAGAGACAAACACATTTCCGTTCCCATCGACTGCAGCATCAAAAGGGCCTGCATACTGAGAATCCCCGTTTCGTGCACTTCCCACATAACTTGAAACACTTGCTGAATACATGATTTCCTGATAAATAGCGACACGATTGTTTCCGGTATCGGTCACATAAAATTTGCCCTGTCCGGTCGGAAGAACTTGATTCGGGTAGATCAGGTTTGGGAAACTGCCGACTGTGTAGAGAAACACATGGGCGCTGTTAAATTTATTGATCCGATTGTTATACGTATCTGCCACATAGATGTTTCCTGAAGAATCAATATTCACTCCGCGCGGATGATAGAATTGATAGGTTCCGATTCCGGGAGATCCGTCTCCGATTTGGTTGATGTAATTGCCGTTCGAGTCAAACTTTTGGATCCGGTTATTGTAAGTATCGGCCACATAGATATTGTCGCTCGGATCAACGGCAATTCCCTGAGGCAGGGCGAATTGCCCGGGGCCGGTGCCATGGCTGCCGAAGCTGAGAATGAAGTTACCGCTGCTGTCAAACTTTTGGACCCGATCATTAAACTCATCGGTTACATAATAGTGATTCAAGCTGTCGACCGCTATTTCACGCGGAAAGCCAAACTCTCCATTCAGTTCCCCTTTGCGTCCCCAACTTGTAATAAAGTTGAAGCTGCTGTCGAATTTCTGAATTCGATAATTTCCGGTGTCCGCGACAAGAATATGGCCATTTCGATCGACAGCTACCCCAAACGGCATATTGAATTGGCCCGGATTGGATCCCAGTTGACCGAAGGAACCAAGTATAGTTCCTGAGGAGTCCATCTTGATGATGCGGTGGTTTCCCATGTCAGCCATATAAACATTGCCTGAAGAATCTTTTGCAAGTGATACTGGTGTACGAAACAGCGTCTTTGAATCAGGCCCTTTTCCCCAGGTGGAGACGTATTGGTACCCTGCTGCGAAAACTGTGGAAGCGGTCATGAAGAATGTACATAGAGAGAAAAACAATGCTTTACGCAGACTCATTTTTCAATCTCCTTCCCATTGAATGACCGTTGCAGCCCAGGTATAACCTGTTCCGGCGCTTACCGTTACAACCAAGCCCCCCTTTCGCAATTTGCCTTGTTCTTTGGCGAAGTGAAGCCCGATGCAGGGGTCCAATGCTGACATATGGCCGTGGTGGTCAAGGTATACCGCTTGATCTTCGTTTAACCCCAAACCATCCAGCAGCTGATGAAACATCGATTTTTTCGTATGCAGCGGCAGGAGCAGATCGATGTCTTCCACCCGATATCCGCTGTTTTGTACTGCTTGTTTTACTACTGTAATAAAATTGGGGACGGATACGGGATCCAAGCGTTCTTTCATATCGGCGGGATCGGTTACATCGATATAATGCAGCCGATCTCGGACAGTCACCAAGGATGCCGGAAGAGCCGATCCACCCGCGGGAACCTTGACATCATTGTGGAAGGAACCGTCCGTTAGAAAACTTGAACCCAGGATGCGATTCCCGGTCCCCCTTTTTACCAGTGCGGCTGCACCACCATCTGCGAAGTTAAACATAAATCGCGAGCGTGGATTCTCATAATCAATGATCTGGGATTCCTTGCAGCCCCCGACCAGCAGGATGTTTTCAACTCCGGAATCGGCAATCAGCATATCTTTTGCCACCTTAAGGGCTATCGGAAAACAGGAACTCACATTCATCATTTCAAATGCATATGCATTTTTAGCCCCCAACTCGTGTTGGATCTTTGGAGCGCTTGACCAGACAAGGTAATCCTTATGAGGGCTCCCAAAGTAGATCACGACGTCGATGTCCAGCGGATCCATTCCCCGGATGGCGGCTCGCCCCGCCTCAACTGCCATATCCGATGCGTGGATGGAAGAATCGGAAACATGCTTTTGTACAAGTCCGAACTTCTCTGTTATCACATCTGCGGGGATTCCTGTTTTGTCTGCCAACTGTGCGGCCGTTTCGATGCCAGGCGGAAAATAAATACCGGTTGACGCGATACCGATGGCGACATCCGGCGGCGTCATCTGTCGACTCATATTTTTTCTCCCTCCCTAGCTACCATCATCGTCGCTTCCCCTTCCATCACCAAGGTTCCGTCTTGCTTGCGGCACTCCGTTTTCAACCGGAGAATTTGTTTCTCCTCAAAATACTCGATGACTTCAGCCAGCGCAGTTAACGTGTCCCCTATAAAAACCGGCTTGACAAAGCGCAGGGTCTGCCCCATATAAATGCAACCAGGTCCCGGGAGATGCATTCTCAGCAATCTCGACAATAGACTGGTGGTGAGCAGCCCATGGGCAATCCGTTGACCGAAGCGGGTGTCTTTGGCGTATTCCTGATCCACGTGAATCGGGTTGTAATCCCCGCTAAGCCCTGCAAATTGCACAAAGTCGGTTTCTGTAATGGTTCTTGAAAAAGAGGCTTGCTGACCTGCATAAAATTTCATCTCACTCACCTCGTAATGTTTATGCGTATTCCCGTTTCAAAGACGCTTTATCGATTTTCCCTGTAGCGTTCTTGGGTAAAGCCGCTACAAACTTCACAGATTTGGGACACTTATATTTCGCTAACACGGCTGTGCAGTAATCGAGCAGCTCCTTCTCAGTAAGATGATGTTCCTCTTTCAACGCTACAATTGCGATGGGGACCTCCCCCCATTTTTCATCCCCTATTCCTACAACGGCTGCTTCGGCAACCGCCGGATGCTGTCCGATTACCTGCTCGACTTCCAACGGATAAATATTCTCTCCCCCGGAAATGATCATGTCTTTTTTGCGGCCTGCAATGTATACAAACCCTTCTTCATCCATTCGGACCAGGTCTCCAGTACGAAACCATTCAGCTTGGAAACTCTTGGCCGTTTCATCAGGAAGGTTCCAGTATTCTTTGAATACGTTGGGTCCCTTCACCAGCAGTTCTCCGATCTCTCCTAGCGCCACGTCTTTTCCCTCATTGTCCACAATCCGGATATCGCAGAACATTGCCGGTTTCCCGATCGAACCAATCTTTTTCCCGTAATCTTCCTTGGAAAGCAGGAATACGGTCGGAGACGTCTCAGTCATTCCATACCCCTGGCCGAATGGAATTCCTTTGTCCAAATAGAACCGAATCAACTCGTGCGGGCAAGGAGCCCCGCCACTATAAAACCAGCGAAGGGAACTGAGATCTGTCTGTGGAAATCTGTCGCTCTTACGCAGAGCGTCATGAATGGTCGGAACTCCCATCACGATGGTGACCATTTCTTGTTCAATGAGTGCAAGCGCTTTCTCCGGATCGAAACGATTGGGGATTACGACCGTCCCTCCTGCAAGAAGTGCCGGAAAAGCAAACAGTCCGATTCCACCGATGTGAAATAAGGGAAGCAGGGTCAAGACCCGGTCGTCTGAAGTAATATCCAGCGTCAAAATATTGTTGACCCCATTCCAGAACATGTTTTCCTGAGTGAGCAAAGCCCCTTTTGGACGGCCGGTGGTTCCTGATGTGTAGCAGATGAGAAAGGGAGTTGATCCTAGGGGAGCCGTCGTGTTCCAATCAGGCACTGCTTTCATATCGGCGGCCCCACTATCGAAAGCGCTTTCTTCCAGTGCATCAATACGGGTAACATGCTTGACTGAACTGCTTTCTTGCATCTGTGTGCCTATTTCATAGAATTCTTCTCCTGTGAGCAAGACGGCAGACTGGCTGTCATTCAACTGAAAAGCAAGTTCTTTTGGGGTAAGTCTGGTATTTAACGGCACCCCTATACAGCCGAGTTTTGCTATGGCAAACAAAAGTTGAATATATTCAATACTGTTGGCAGACAAGATCGCGATTCGGTCACCGCTTTGAACTTGATACCCCTGAGCAAGAGCCTGGGCGATCCTGTCGATGCTCTCTGCAGCCTCTTGATAAGTCAATCTTCTGCTTTCTCCCACAAGTGCAATACGGTTTGGTGTCATACTCGCTCTTTTTTCAATCCAATAAGCGATCCCTTGCATTACGATCCCCCTCTCCGCGTATCACTTCTGTTCCCTGTTTAACCCTTCAAATATCAGAGACACCATGTCTCCAAAAACCCGATCCGGCACCTCTTGATCCTCCCAGTAGACCCAGCGCATCCCGATAAATTGGCTCATCCCCATTAAACAGTAGGCCACCGTTTCGGCATCGAGGGTTTTAAATTCTCCTTTCCCCATCGCTTCTTCCAACCCTTTGATATATCCGCCCGCCAGACGGTCGTAGTACCAGCGATACAATTTTTCATCCACCAGCACCGCTTGTTGGACGATACTGTAGAGATTTCGATGGTTCTTCACCCAGCGAAAGAAAGTCCGAAATCCGATGATTTGAGCTTCCTTGGCGCTAGTGGCCTTCGCCACCTCCATGCGGATTTCATTGCGAAAATCACTGCTTAACTGTTTGATTAATTCTTCGAAAATCATCTGCTTCGAAGAAAAGTAGTTGTAAAACGTACCTTGCGCGACATTGGCTTTTTGCGTAATATCCACGATCGAAGCGCTAAAATACCCTTGTGTTCCAAAAATCTCTTCCGCCGTATCCAGCAGCTTTTGCCTGGTTTTGAGCCCTTTTCTGGTCAGAGGAAGAGGCATGTGTTCATCGAGTATAGCTTTTTCTGACATATGAATCACCTCTCAGTTTTAGATTATATAAAAATTTCTAAAACATTCAATGCAAAAATTGATAAAAAATTTTGATGAACAAGTAGGGGTCCAGCCAACATTTTAACGAAAATATACGCTAAGTAAATTTTTACCATAAAAAAGCCGGTTGTTCCTACTCTAAGGGATCCAGGAGACGAATCGATCAGATTTCCTCCTGACCGCTTTCCTTTAAGAGGTTTTCCTCTCGACCTTAGTTTTCACTTTCTTTAAGCTTCAGCGGACGTAATGAATTGAATGTCGTCGCTTGCTTCAGATCAAATTTATACTCGCCTAAGAAGTTAATATGTTCCCATCCCAGTGGAGAAATATGATTCAACAGCTGTTCATTAAGGCCGTTTTTTTGCTTTCTGATAGTCCGCGGCTTTGGTGAGATAAACCGTATTCCATACACTAATCGCATTGATGATGATGTTCAACGCACTGGCCCGTTGGAGCTGATCCTGCAGTGCTCGCTCACGTAGCTCTCCATGTTTGCCGAAGAAAATCGCCCTGGCCAATGCGTTCATCGCTTCTCCTTTGTTTAACCCACGGTGATTTTCCGTCGGAAGGCTTCACTCGAAATGTAGTCCAAGATGAAAATCGTTTTTTCAATCTGGCCCATTTCTCGCAGAGCTGTGGCCAAACTATTTTGACGGGCATAAGAACCGAGTTTTCCCATGATTAAAGATGCTGAAACCGTTCCTTCACAGATTGAATGAGCAAGGCGCAATACATCATCGTAGTTCTCCAGGATGATTTTGGTGTTGATCCGGCCGCGTAGCAGCTTCTCCAACTTGGGAAAATCACTGGCTTTCCCGATAGTATACAGTTTTGAATCGGCCAAATCCCGGAGCCTCGGTGCAAACCGAAAACCCAATAAGTGTGTCAATCCAAAAACCTGATCGGTATAACCGTCGGTGTCCGTGTAATGTTCTTCGATCGCAAGATCGGTTTCATGGTGGAGAAGTCCGTCAATCACATGCACGGCATCTCTAGCGTTGGTGTTAATCACTTTGGTATAAAAAGTTGAAAATTGGTCACTCACAAACCGATAGATGGTTGCGCCTTTTCCGGGACCGTAATGGGGATTCGAGTCGGCATGAAGGGCGGCCACACCGATTGGCACACACATTCCATCGGATGAAGATGTGGTACCATCTCCCCAATAGGCCGGCAAAGCCAACTTGTGATGAAAATTTACCAATACGGCCTGCCCTTTGTTCATAGCATCTTCATAGAGCCGCCATTGTGCAGCGTTTGCCATCTGCCGATACGAAATGTCCGGCGTGGCTTCCGCCATTTTGGTAAGACCAATGTTCGTTCCCATCGCCATTAGCGTGGCCATTAGGATTTTGGTTTCTTCCGTATTCGGAGGGCGATTCGTTGAAGCGTGAATAAATTGTTCATGAAAACCTGTCCAATGGGCCACTTCCATAAGCAAATCATTCAATTTAATACGCGGCAGCAGCTCGTAGAGAGATAAACTAAACTTCTTGGCCTCATCCGGAACGTCCTTTTCTAAACGGTCAATGTGAAGTTTTCCGTTCTCAAGATTCACGCCTTCCAGTTCGTCCAGGTGGTTCGATATCCATTGGAGTCGTTTTATCAGCGATTCCGTTCGTTCTTCCAGATATTCTTTAGCGGATAAACTCACTGCAAGCTTTGTGGCGCTGGACTGAGCTTCTTTCCAATCTTTCTGAGAAACCAGATACTCTTCAAAGTCTTTATACTGTCGACTTCCAACAATGGAAACATCTCTGGAACGCACGTAGTTACGCAACTCTGTTAACACGGCCATCTCGTAATAGTGCCGGTTGATAGTAGCGTCTTCGTCATAGACGTGCTTTTGCCATCGATTGGAGACAAAATCGAGCGGCGCGTCTTCCGGTACTTTCCGTTTGTTGGTTTCATTCATCTCCCGAATCGTAGCAATGGCTTTCATCAATGGCTCGACCGACTTGGTAGAGCGAAATTCCAATAACTTTAACATAGTAGGGGTATATTTGCGAAGGGTATAGAACTTCTTCTCTAACAAATCCAAATAATCGTAATCCACGGGGCGTGCCAACCTTTTGGCTTCTTCAACGGATTCAACCAGTTGGTCCCAAGGCATGACCGCCTCCAAAGCGACAAAAGGATCGATGCCCTCGTGTCTGGCTTTTATTAACGCTTCACCCAAGTTCGCAAAATGAACAACCTTTTCGTTAATGGTCTTGCCATTCTGCTTGTGAATTTCCTCTTGCGTTTTACGTCCTTTGGAGAGCAAGGACGTGATCTGCCGGTCGTGGATCTCAAACGACTGATCCGTTAAGTCCTGGATTAAATCCAGCAAATAAGCGACCAAAATAGCGTATTTTTTGGGTTCATTAAATCTGGGTTCATTGTAAAATGAAATGCAACACATAAATATCACAAAAGCCACGGTAATTCCGTTATGATTAAGTCGACCAAAACCAATTCATAACAGGAGGAATTACCCATGGCTCGCTCTTATCGTAACACAAAGAAACGAACCTTTACACATTTGAATGCATTTGATCGTGGTCAAATCCAAGCTCTGCATAAGCAAGGCAAGTCCCTACAAGCGATTGCAAACGAGATCGGCTGCCACAAATCCACGATCTCACGAGAGCTCAAACGCGGAAGCGTCACCCAAAGACGATCAGATCTAACGGAACATACCGTCTATTTCCCTGACACTGGACAAGTCGTTTACGAAAAGAACCGTTCTCATT
>NZ_JBHSHC010000009.1:0-553 GCF_042652925.1 Effusibacillus consociatus | reverse complement strand
GCGTCATCGGAGATGGTTCCCCCGTTGAAACGGGAGCGCGGGCGTACGGAAAATTCCTTTGCGACTGCCGTAAAAAAGGCAATTGGAAATGTTCCTGTGAGCGCCAGTTCTCAGATCCCGATGCCGATTGGGGCTGGGACAGCTACCGTGAGAAATATTACTACGGTCGAACCCTCTACATGTTTTGTGCTGCGGACAGTCCCTACGATCTTCCGGTCTATCCGCGACTGTTTCGCGCCAGCCGGCATGACTCCGTGTCCTGGATTTGCGGCTACCGCGAGTTCCGTTACTGGTATTCGGGTTGGAAAGTGGGAGAGGCGATCTTGGATTCGGCCCACGACGCCCTCCCGATCTATACCCTGCTGGAACACGATGATGTCTCCGCCATCATCGACCTGAACCTCAGGCGTTCCGGCAAACTGGTATACAACGATATGGAAATCGGTTCGGACGGCGTTCCCGTGTGCCCGATTGGCCGGAAGGTGATCGGTTGGGGCAAATGCCCCGGCCGTCAACGCGTCAAATGGCGTTGTCCCGCCAAAGTAGGCAAATG
>NZ_JBHSHC010000008.1:6495-6956 GCF_042652925.1 Effusibacillus consociatus | reverse complement strand
AAGCCAACGCCCGCCTGCAAAAAGCGGCGCAGTCGATGGCCGATCAAGTGCTGAATCCGGACAAGCTGCACGAGAGGCAAGTTCATTATCGGGAGTTTCAATACCAAGCAGATTCATGGAGTCGTGCCCGCCGAGTGGTTGTAAAGATGGAGCGTCCTGCGGGCGAACTCCTCTTTCAGTTCACGTTTATCGCCACGAACATGACGGTATCGCCAAAGAATGTCGTTCGCTTCTACTTTCAGCGCGGCCACATGGAGAATTTCATCAAGGAAGCCAAGAACGGATTCGCCTGCGACAAGATGAGCAGCACCGGTTTTGAAACCAACGTCATGAAGCTGCAATTAGCCATGCTGGCGTACAACTTCAACAATTGGTTTCGCCGCCTCTGCTTGCCGGAGCGAATGAAGCCAAATCGGATGGAGACACTGCGCTCCAAGCTCGTTAAGATTGCGGGTAAGCTG
>NZ_JBHSHC010000008.1:0-6439 GCF_042652925.1 Effusibacillus consociatus | reverse complement strand
AACGTTTCGTAACATTCAGCGTTTACCCCGTTTCGGTTGATGGACTGTGAATGATAGACATTTAAAAAAAATGCTCATTGATCCAACGGATACGTATGTCATTCAATATCTATATTTATCTAAATAATGAATTAATATCCATACTCAAAGAGAGTAGGTGGCTACTCTCTGATACCGAGCAGACTGATCGTTTCACAAATACGGTAAAATATAACAAAATATTCCATTTCACCCAATCGTTCTAAGCACCTATGAATATTTCAGGATCGATAATATGAAAAAAATGTTATTTATACAACTGCAATCCGAAACTGGTTCGTGGATGTTTCTTGACTTACCCCATTCTGTTAGACGACATTACTAGCTACCTTCTTAAGAACCCGGATATAACTTTTGCAGATCCTGTTTTAGAAGGGGATCCACCTTAACCTCGAGCCGAATTTTTTGGACCGCCTGTTCGGCCTGATCGACCGTTTTGCTCAAACCCATCTCAAGCAACACACCGATTGCCACCTGCTCAGTGAAAGGCCACAATATTGCCTCGTTTATAGGCGCTGACCACTTCGTCAATCGCTTTTCGGAGATTTGCCTCCTGTCCTGACTTTGCATCCGCAAGCGGAACATGAATCCACCGCACAACTGGGGATTGGACTGCGGACTCGGTTGCTTCCTCCCGTAAATCAACAATTACGTCAACTCCTCCTTCGGAGACCATCGCTTCCGCATTCGCCGCCCCGCCAATAAAGATCCGTTCTAATAGCTTCTGGTAGCCCGAAGTGGGGCTGATAAGATCCTTCCTTTCATCTGGAGATTGTACTACTATTTTAACTTAACAACAGGAAGAAATCAGATTGAACAATGACTGCAGTTTGGCCGCATTCGAATAATTAACAAATCGGTAGGCGATTACATACAATGTGCTGAGTTTTGGTCAAGGGGTGATACCATGGAACCACAAGCTGAAGGAGCTGAGCGGCAGAAAGAGATGAAAATGGAGAAGGAAATGGAAGTCCCGCCTACTGAAGATTTGATGCGAGAGCACGGAGTGTTAAAAAGGATTCTGTTGGTTTACGAGGACTCAGTAAAAAGATTGGTTGGCGAAAAGCCGATGGACCCGTATCGGGTGTATCCGGTGATTTTTAATGCAGCAGTTGTTACAAGACGTTTTGTAGAAGACTATCATCAACAACTTGAAGAACAGTATGTCTTTCCCGTGTTTTTAAAAGAGGGAGAACAAGTTGATCTAGTCCGTGTGCTTTTGGAGCAACATACGGCAGCACGTCAATTGACCGACCTGATTTTAATGCTTCCCGGATTCCAAACGGGTATAACTGGCGGGAACGGTTTCAACTGTCTCAGCTTCTGTCCCTGTATATCCGCATGTATGAACCCCATGAGGCACGGGAAGACACAGTTCTGTTTCCCGCTTTTCGCGAATTGACGAATCCGGAAGAATTTGAACGTTTGGGAAAACTGTTTGAGGAAATTGAGGAGAAGAGATTCGGGAAAGAAGGTTTTAAGAAAATCGTTAATCAAATTTCTGAATATGAAAAAGTTCTCGGTATTTACGAGCTTTCTCAGTTTACCCCTATTTTTAAATAACAGCAGGGGCCTACTTCGAAGGAAAATGAGATTTAGGCAGTTCTAACTTGCTGATCAAGGCGGCTAGAAGCCCTATGATGAAAGACAAAGATGGTCGCCTGCGTGGCGACTTTTTTACTGTGTTAAACCAACAATTATCACAATTTCAACACATTTATTATTTATAATGCCAACATATGATGCGGATTAGATCATTTGGTTCGAATACACAAATTAAGACGAAATGAGGTGATCGAATGTGGCGGCTACAAGAAAAACAACCGGTCATTCTTTATCGATAAGAAGGGTAACATTCAACATGTTTTACCGGTCCCATGAGACGAGAATATATCGAGGACAATATTCAAACATTGTTTTCTCGGACGTAGAGGTGTAGCACGATGTGCAAATGGTTCACCAGATTGTATGACACATTGATGGAGCCTTTGGAACGGAGAGGATTTCGGGAAATCCGAAAAAACCTGGTTCGTAAAGCCGAGGGGAAAGTGCTGGAGATCGGTTCGGGCACAGGGTTGAACTTTCCTTTTTACGAAAAGGCGGAACAGGTTATTGCGATCGAACCTGAACCTCTGATGAGAGAAAAGTCTATACCACGAGTTACCGCTGCTCGCGTTCGAATTGAAGTCATTTCAGCCGGAGCCGAGGATCTCCCGTTTCCCGATAATTCTTTCGACACGGTAGTAGGAACCCTGGTTCTCTGCACGATACCCGATTCTTACAAAGCAATGGAAGAGATTCGTCGGGTGTGCAAACCGGATGGAAAAGTTCTTTTTTTCGAGCATGTAAGGTTGAATCATCCTGTGCTTTGTCGATTACAGGATTGGCTAACACCCGTATGGAAACGGCTCTGCGATGGATGTCATTTGAATCGTAATACTCTTGAACTGATAGGCCAAATCGGTTTTGAAGTCATCCGCGTTGAGGGGTACGCCAGAGATCTATTTCTCGTCATAGAGGCAACGAATAAAAAATAATGGTTCTACTTTGCTTTCTTAATGGGAGTATTGGAGGCCAAGGAAAGACCGACATGTTCTTGCGGCGATGGAAACCGGTTCAAGCATAATATGGGAATGGTGGAGCTACCCTGATTTTAGTCGGGGTAGTTTTTTGATTCTTTACTACTCCATTGGTTATTCTTGATCACTCTCGTTCATTTCCTTCAGATATTTTAGATACTGGACAGTGAAAAGTTCTAAGCATTAAGAAGCCAGCGAATTGGCGTCAATATCATGCGTTTCCTGCTTGGATTGGATTATTTTCGTTATGGATAATTGCGGATTACAAGCAAACAGGCGAAAAATCGACGTGCGCAAATAAGCCATCACCGTGGCCTCGGAAACGACCGTCTTGGAGGGCGTTCTCAGGTAGCGAAAGAACAAGCCCGGAACCCGGCCCGAATAACGGACGGCGATCAGCTGCAACAACCCCATGGCGATGCAACTGCACATGACGTATCCTTCAATCGCTTTCACCGTTTGCCGAATGCGGGAGCGTTCCTTTTCATCGATAACCTGTTCTACCGGATGGGATTCTCCCTTCTTGAGATACCGTTTCAGCTTCGGCATGGACTTGCTCCAGAAATGGTAGCTGAATCCACCGATGGCTTGCTTCATTTCGCGGAACGTACATTCGATCTTGAAGCGGTATCCGTATAACTGGATGATGTCCGTCGCCGCCAAGGTAAGATCGGTGGTCACGAGAATGGACAGCCGGTCGCCCCAACGGACCAGCACAAAGCGCAGTTCCTGATACAGTCCTTGTCCCCACAGCAAATCCAGGCAAAGGTACTGAACCGTCTCTTCCTTGCCGTACATCGTCACCGTGGTTTGAAACTCGGACGCGCGGGTCTGGAACAACTCCTTCAGTTTGACCATCGGGCCTTTCTTCGGCGGACGCCCTCTTCCCTTCTTCCGGGCCGACGGATGCTCATAAGCCACTGCATTGGTTTTGACCTTCGTGACGATGTATAGGGGCGCGGCAGCCGATGCGCTCTCTGCCTTCCATCGCTCCAGCGCGGGAATGGACAGGAAGTACCGATCCAGCAGCAGGATCGCTTTCCCGAACGCCTGGGCGGCCACAAAGCCCTGATCGATCATCTGCACAACATGGGAGTCCTGCCGCTCAGCCGGATGTTCCCAGCCGAAGATCGATTTCACGCCATCCTGCAAGTTCATGAATAACGGGAGACAGAACCACTTGCGGGGTGTCCCCATGAGGATGCCGATGGCGCCAAACAGATGGCCGAAGATATACTCGGCTTTGGAGCTGTTCTCGGATTCCTGATGCAGCTTCTTGACGCCGGGCATCCGGCGGGCCTCCTTGGCTTGCTTCATCCCGTCGCCGACGAGGACTACCGCTCCGTTAAGGGAAAACAGTGGGGCTACGCGCCGAACGACTTGAACCCACGTGAGCCGAAGGGATTCCAGCGACCAAGCGGAGGAACGGAAGAAATGGATCAAGGTCTCGTAGCCACGCGGATGCAAGGAGAGATCCCGGATCAGGGTCGTCACCCCCAGATGATCGGTACGCAGCATCAGACCGACAATGATGACAACGAACCACTCGAATGTAGCGGTTCGGGAAAAGCAAGCTCGGAACGCAGACAAAACTTCATTCATAAATTTCAGCATCGTATGGCGGATCGCGACGAAATCGGGTAAACTTGCAGTGTAACCCTTTCTGCGACCTGATCTCCTTTCTGGCTTAGGAACCTTAGGATATCACGTGATCGCCTGATTGGTTATTTTTCTATCCAACAATTTTTCGACAATAACTTTTCACTGTCAAGTAAAGATATGGTTCGAGAAAATCCCATCTGGCATAATGGCGAGCTGATAGAGTCTTGCCGACACCGGGAGGTCCATAGCAGAGACCAATATATTTATATCGTCGGACGGCATCACAAAACTCAGTGAAACGTCGATACTCCTTTGTAATCAAGAAATCAGACCGTTCATTCATTGTAGTACCTCTTTAAACGTAATGGGACTTCCTTGGCTTCGGGTAGCTCAGATTCTTCTTTCTGAATTGGCGGTTCTGGTTGATGAACCGCTAGCAGCCTGTCAACGACCTCTGAACGGTCGCGAACTTCTTGACTCAACTGCCGTCGGCGACGATTACGGGCTTGTATGATTTCCTTCAATCCAACGGATTGCCCAGCCAATTCCTTACAGACTGTCCAGATGGTGGCCGGCATGGAGGCGGCGTGAACGTGGCACAGGCTTCGGTTAGGAACGTGGGAACCTGCATTTCGATGCCAAGGGAAACCTCCAAGCGGAAGAACCGCAAGGACAAAAGTACTGATGCGACATGCAGGGACGGAACAACCCGTAGTAGTCATGAAACTTCGTAATGGAAGTGGAGCGAAGGGGTTGTGTTATCCAGTTTTTGAACAGTGGTCAACCATAAGGGAGGAGCCAATGAACAAAACAAAGCCTTACGAAATCTCCAAACATGTAGTACTAGAGGCGTTCCAACGAGTGAAAGCAAACGGAGGAGCAGCCGGAGTCGATAATGTCAGCTTGGAGAAGTTCGAGTCGAACCTGAAAAACAACCTCTATAAGATTTGGAACAGAATGTCGTCCGGTAGCTACTTTCCTCCCCCTGTGAAGGCGGTTGAAATACCCAAGAAGAACGGGGGAACGCGCATCCTCGGAGTGCCTACTGTGGCCGACCGGGTTGCGCAGATGGTCGTGAAAATCTATTTTGAGCCCAAAGTGGAGCCATACTTTTACGCGGACTCATATGGATATCGACCGGGGAAATCGGCCGCCGATGCACTGGCAGTCACTCGGCAGAGATGCTGGAAATACGACTGGGTGCTAGAGTTCGACATCAAGGGGCTGTTTGACAATATTGACCACGAACTGTTAATGAAGGCGGTTCGCAAACATACGGACAATCCGTGGGTGATTCTCTACATCGAGAGATGGCTCAAGGCACCGATGCAAATGCCGGATGGATCCGTAGTGGAGCGAACCAAGGGCACACCACAAGGTGGTGTGGCGAGCCCCGTATTAGCCAATCTGTTCCTACACTATGCGTTTGACAAGTGGATGGACAAGTATCATCCAGACAAACCGTTCGCTCGATATGCCGATGATGCTGTAGCGCACTGCCATAGCATGAGAGATGCACAGGAGCTTCGGGCTAGCCTTGAGCAGAGATTCAAGGAATGCGGACTGGAATTACATCCAACCAAAACACGTATCGTCTATTGTAAGGACGATGACCGACGCGGAGATTATCCGGAGACGAAGTTTGATTTTCTGGGGTACACGTTTCGTCCGCGAAGATCCAAGAACAGATATGGCAAATTCTTCATCAATTTTACTCCGGCAGTCAGCAACAAGGCGAAGAAGGCCATGCAGCAGACAATTCATGACTGGCGCATGCATGTAAAGCCTGACAAGACCCTCGAAGATCTGTCGCGGATGTTCAATCCTGTGGTCAAGGGGTGGGTTAACTACTACGGACGCTTTTACAAATCGGAACTGTACACTGTACTCAAACACATGAATCGAGCGCTGGTGCACTGGGCGAGACGCAAGTACAAGAAGCTTAGTCGGCATAAACGGCGGGCGAACCAATGGCTCGGTAAGATTGCCAGACGGGAACCGCAATTGTTCGTGCAATGGCAAATGGGGATTTTGCCTGGGGCTGGATAATGGGAGCCGGATGAGTCGAGAGGTTCAAGTCCGGTTCTGAGAGGGCCTCGGGGTGAGATTCCCCGGGGCTACTCACCTGGTCATCCTTTGCAAAACCAAGGAACAAGCCCTGAGGGCAATCGATGTCCTCAAAGCGGTATTCGCAAAACTGGAACTGCAGATGAACAAGA
>NZ_JBHSHC010000007.1:0-9423 GCF_042652925.1 Effusibacillus consociatus | reverse complement strand
AAAATCGGTCGTTTAATCTTACATATTATGGATTATCGTGTGTTGTTGCATTTATTCTTGCAATTTAAGTTCATTAAATCTGCGGAAGGAATGGGGTTCATATCTTGACCCTATTTTCGAAAGCTGACGTAACCGGTTTGGATGAATCCCGCTGGTATCAATCTGCAACTGTAAAATCTCTTATGTACTCGAGTTTTTCGATCACTTTCAGGAAGGCATCCGGCGAAGAGTGGCCAGCGCCTCTTTTAGCCAAGCCAGGTACGTTTTACTGCTATCCGGCATAGGAGACACAAGACGGTCCAGCTTCTCAATTTGTGTGGAAGTCAGGGAAGAGCTTAAAACCTTGAAGATTTTTTCCTCAGTCCGCTTCCGAGCCTCCCATACAGCTCGTTCAATGGTAGCCATCGAGGGAAGAATGATTTTTTGTTTGCGCAACTCTTCCAAAGCGGTTTGGATTAGATGCAACGGATTACCATTTGCCATTGCATGGGTATAAAGATACTTGGAAAGAGAACGGTATTCACGCGGGGTAAACGAGGTGAATCCATATTCCTTCCGGATCTCCTCCAAGTGTTCATATTTTGTCGCTTCCCGTTGGAAATAGGAGCTGTATTCTTTACTGTCCAGATTGATTTGTTTAGCGATATACCGCAATACATTTTCCGGAATCTCTTTCACGCCTGATATCGTCCAGCCGAGATACCGGAGGACGCATAATTGCACAGCAAATTCAAGCCGATTGTAATCTCTCCGATGTCGTTTGATCACTTCAATGTCATGCTGTGTAAACGTGAAGTAAGTACCTAATTCCCAATCGTCAAGATCAGAAGGAATTTTCATATACCGTGATCTTTCTTCCGGAGTGAGCAGTTCTCTTACTCTCGCGTACATGACGTTTCACCTTTCCTATTGCCAAGCAATTTTTTCAACCTCGGATTGTAAATCCGCTTGGGTTGCCTTCACGTATATCATCGTCGTATCCAAGCTGTCATGCCCCATAATTTGAGCCAGTCGGTGCAAAGGAGTATTTACTGCCATTACGTACCCAAATCGATGCCGTAGATCATGAGCGCTTAGCTCTTCAAGCCGCGCCAATTTCATATATTTTTGAATCAGATGCCGCAGTGCCCGTTCGCTCAGCCTGCCGCCTGTTTTTTCAGATGGAAACAAATACTTAGTACCTGGCGGCAGTGTCGGCAAATATTTTTCCAAAACAGCTCTGCATGTGGAGTTCAGGGGAACTTCTCTTTGTTTATTGAGCTTGCCGGACCGAACGATAACCTGTCCGCTGCGTTTTCCAATATTGATATGTTCTGGTGCTAGGTCGCAAACTTCCATTGTGCGAAGGCCCGTATGGAGCATTAATATAATAATGGTTTGATCTCGTAACGTACCGCTGTGTTCCGCCGCAGCAACCAAAGCGGCTTCTTCTTTTTCTGTCATCTGTCGGGGGCTTGTCTTTTCTGCCGGAACTAACTTCACCGACTTTGAAGGATCACGGCGGATACGTCCTTCGGTAGTCGCCCACTCAAAAAATCGTTTAAGTGTAATTAAGCGGCGGTTGATAGTTGCCGGCTTTAATTCCATTGTTTTTTGCATGACTTCCCGGTATCGGGTCAACGTGGGGGGGGCCACATCCTCTAATCGAAAAGCAATATCCTCTTCCTGGTTGTCTTGTTCAGAACTCTCAAACCATCCAATAAACTGTTTCAGATCACTTGCATATTCCTTCAAAGTTTTTGGATTCAAGTCTTCCTCCGTGGAGAGGATGTATATGAAATCGTTAATTATTTGTTCTCCTTGTGCGGATATTACCTTTGGGATGCTCACTGTCGGAAACCCTCCAAATTCTTGACTTACATTAGCGGACATCAAGGGTGAATTTAAGATACATACAATCACCGCTAATATAATTTAGCGGACATTATGGAGGAATCGCTATGTCGATGCCAAAAGAAAAGTTCCACCGCATCATTGACCTGTTACCTGAAGATCGATACGAGAGACTTGTAAAGGCGCTGCCCAAAATCATTTTTGAAGGCGAAAAAGACGTTGACGATTTGACTCCAGAAGAGCTGGTCGAAATTTTGGCTGAGGCAAAAAAGGCAAAAGAGGAAGTGGCGAAAGGCGAGTATGCCACTTTTGATGAGGTTTTTGGAGACCTGAGCAATGATGTATAAAGTGATCTTCCGCAAAGAGGTTGAAAAGTATATTAAGAAACTGGACAAACCCACACGATTGCGGATCCGAAACGCCATTCTTGAGCTAGCCGAGAATCCGTACCTTGATAAAAATGTGAAGCCCTTGGAAGGCGGCGAAAGTCTCTTCCGGAAACGTGTGGGGGACTTTCGGATTGTCTTTTCAGTGGAAAACGAACAATTTGTTATTTTGATCATCAAGGTCTCGAGTCGCGGCGATGTCTACAAAAATCTTTAATACATATCAGGTGTCCCGGGTATCCCATATGTCTAGAATCTAATATTGCGGTACACGCAACAATGCTCCTCAACTCTTGAAGTAAATTGGTCGAATAGGTTTAGGAGGAGTATTAGCGTCGCTGTCATTTATCTTAACACAAAAAGTGGAAGTCCTTATTTTTCAAGGGCTTCCTCTTTGTTTATATGTATACAAAGTAAGAATCCCGTGTTGCTAATCACTGGAATCGGTACTATCTGTTGCGAATTAGTATAGCCGAAGGCCATCCATTGGACAATGAAAAAAGAAAATGCTCGAAGTTCCAGTACCAAAATAAAAAACGGAACTCAACGGATTAAGGAAAAACGATGTGAATTTTCATCAACATAGACCGCTATGCGGCTGAGGGATCTTTACCTGGTATGAAGTGCTTATCAGGGATTGGAAAACAACAGAATTTTTCAAAACAACTTAATTATTTATAAAATAAATTAAGTTTAAGAAGGAAAAGTACAAAAATCATCGAACTTTTATGCACAAATCAAAAAATTAGGTTGGAACCGTAAAACGTAAAAGCAAAATTATAGGTGCTATTTCTACTTACTGGGCTGTTGGTTAGTAGTCCTTATTCAGTGATTCTTTGAGAACAAGGACTTACTTGAGCGTTTTGCAGAATTAGCTATTCCATAAGAAGTGAAAACAAATGCTCCCTTGTAAAGAATGGTTTTCGCTTTCGTTCTTTAAAGTGCAACAGTCAAATGGGCATACCAACAGAATTCTGAATCAGGTTTGTTCTGAATTATTAAGCAACTCGTTTCTTTACTTTTGCTTTGGAGATGGCTAACGCCGTTGCCAGCAATACAATCGCATTGAGATATACGTGGGTTTTCACCTTCTCAATGCCTCCCACATGGACGTCGTTTGCCGTAAGAAACTCTTTCAAGCGAGAATTACAACGTTCGACCGCAGTTCGTTCGTTGTAAAGAAGCTTCCAATTCTTCGTATCCCGATGGGGATTACAAAACCGTCGGATATCATCGTTGATGTTCACCTTCACTACCATTCTATAGTTGGATGAGGAACACCAAGAAGTACCGTGCGGACACTCGACTTTTCCCGTAGCATGAGGGCAGCGGAATTTGAGCCAATCTCCATTCGCTCCCCAATATGTCATCTCGTATCCCATGGAACAACGAGAAGTCCCATTGGATGAGAATCCGGCCGGCGGTTCCTTCTCATTCCGAAGATTCAGCGGAATGATCGCTTGAGCTTTATGCTTACGAGCGGCTTCGTAATTCTTGACCTGATCATACCCGGCATCCATGATGAAATACTTAACATCCTGTTCTGACTGCTTGACCACCTCTTCCATAAGTGGCGGTGCCATGTCTCCGTCATTAACATGTGCCGGTGTGACATCGAGTGCAACGGGTAATTCGCTCTCGGTATCGACCGCAAGGTGAATTTTGTAGCCAAACCATGTGATTTTATTGCCAAACGAATCAAACTTAGCGCCCCATGTGGCATTGCCAGTTTCTTGACATCTGGATTTCGATTGTTTCTTTTCGTACGCCTTAATGCCCATAGCGTCAATGGCAATCTTGCTTCGTCGATGATACCTTCGTTACGACACTGTTGAACGAGATCGAGAAAGAGTTGTTGAGCAAGATTCTTTTTTACCAGTTCGCTAAACACCCGACTCAAAGTCGAAATGGAGGGAGCTGGTTTATCCATCCGAAACCCGCATTGATAACGGAAACGCAAGTCGGTATCGAGCCGATGATGGAGTGCCGTAAATGTCGAGATTCCTTCCAACGGGGCTACCAAGAAAGCACGTAATAACGCTTCCCGGCAGATTTCCTCAGCCCCTTGGGGTGATGGACTTCTCAATTGTCTTGCGTAAGGATGCAGATTTAAGGCAGCAAAGAAAATTGGTAGACGATCTTTGTAGTCAATTTTGTGCCAGTCCTCAAAGGAAAACAAGGTTTCTTGGAGAATATACAAAGTGACTTCCCTCCCAAGTTGGGTTTTCTTGTTTAGTCACTTGAAAACTTCTCCAATTTGGGGTGAAGTCCTTTTTTTATCCTTTAGAAACCTTATGGGACAAGGGCTGGGGAATCTGCAAAATGCTCACTTATAAAATCTCTGAGTAAACACGACCATAAGAAAAATTGATGGAAAACGAATCATGTCAACGGATATCGAAATAATTTTTAGATTTCAAAAAAAAAAAAAAAAAAATCAATGCAGGAATTTATTTGCATCATATCGAATCCATTTAAAGAACTTGTAATTTCTTACAAAAAAGGGGGTATATAGAGAAGTATGTAGCGGAACGAAAGTCAAATAAGGTGTAGTGTCAAAATTTCGATCGTTAATCAAAAAATGGAGGTGTTTATGTATGAAGTTAAAAAATGCCCTAACTAAGACACTTGTTGCATTATCTTTATTTTCATCCTTGGCAATGATTAGTTCTACTGCAAATGCCGGTACTAATAGAGACGGTGGGTCTATCTCCGGAACTTGGTCCGGTAATTTTAACGATTTGGATTTAGCACCGAGTCAAAAAGCAGAGCTTCTTTTTGGATATAACAATGGAAATTGGTATGGGAATTGGTCTCACGTCGCTATGACTAGAGAAGGTTCTTATTATGGAGGAGGCGCTTTTCGTCCATACGATCCATTTGAAAGGGAGTCTGGATGGGACGGTTATATTGTAGAGGCTACCACGTGGAATCCACAGCCTGATTCGGAATGGGATAATGTTTATACTACGTCATGGCAAAGTCATTTTCATAAATACGATGCTGCCTCGTTAGATTATGTGTCTATTCCAAATAAAAGCTATACTAGAGATTCGATCGTTTATACCGCCAACAGTTATGGGGGTACGTATAATTTTTCTGCTACTTGGTCTTCAAACAACGAATGGTTCTGCTCAAAATTAGTAGCCCGTGCTTTTTATGATAATACAGGGTATATAATGGGGTGGGACACGCCAAGCGGTACCTATTATGATAATGCTGTTTATGAGTATAGATATGCGACTTCCGCTGGATATGACGGAGGCGGTAACTATGCTTGGACTGGATATCGTCACAACTAATCGTCTTATACAAGGAGGAAAAGTCTGAAATCATTGGGTAACGCACAGAACAAAGTAAACGAGCATGCCAAAATAAGCCGTACACAACACGACCAAATGGTAAATAATGTATTACGTTTGAGGGGTAAGGCGAATCAGGTTGCAGCCGCCATTATTCGATAACCCTGAGCTTGTGCCAATAAAACCGCTTGTTCTACCGTGATTTCACGGTTTACTGGACGAACATCGGATTTTTTGTACAAATCAGGGTTATAGGGTTCTTTGTTCTTCAAGATGTGATAGATGGCCGTTAACAGCATTCGGGCAATCGCAATGATCGCACGTTTGTGGCCTCTGCGCCTCTTCAGTTGCAAGTAACGGTTTCGGATTTCGGGATGTTTTTCGCTTTTGACTACAGCGGTGGCACACTGTACCAAAAGAGGCTTGATGTAGCAGCCGGCTCTCGAAATCCTTACTGACTTTTTCTTGCCGGCACTCTCGTTGTTAGTGGGTGTTAGTCCTGCCCAGGAGCACAAATGTTTGGCTGTCGGGAACACGTCCATATTCACACCTATTTCTGAAACCACGGCAATGGCGGAAAACAGGTTTTTGAAGGACGGAACAGTCAAAATCAATTTGATTTCTTCGGAGTAGGACCCGGCAAGGGAAAGAATAATGGTTTCCAGTTCCGTTTTACGGGATTCGAGGTCTTCGTAGTGTTGTTTGATGACCTTGATTTTTCCGGCCTGTTCGGGCGTAATGAGTCCGTCAATCGCGAGTTCCAGTTCAGGAAGTTTCCCTTTCATGGAGCCGTGAATGAGCGGTTCCATGTCAAAAGACGTATCGTGCGGATTGTCCAGCAGTTTGGTAATGATATTCATCGAGCTTTTGCCAAACGTATCCGAAACGACATTTCCGATTTGAATGTTGGAAACCGTCAAGCTGTTTTGGAGCCGATTTTTCTCGCTCGACGAAAAGTTCGTCAGCTTAAAGCGGTAGCGCATCAGGTCGCGCAGTTGCCGGATTGGCAAGGGAGGCATAAAGCTTCCCGCGACAAGGTCGTGCTTGAACAGATCGGCAATCCATTGGGCGTCCTTTTTGTCCGTTTTCTTGCCGCGAATGGCCTTAACGTATTTCGGGTGAGCCAATGTGATGTTGCAGGATGCTCCAGAATATTGAACACGGGAATCCAGTATTTCCCGGTCGATTCCATACAAACATCCTTGCAGTCGTTCTCACAAAGCCACTGTGACAGCTCATTCAGTCCTTTGGTAAAGGTTGAAAAGCGATGGCGTTTGTAAGTCGTGACGCCTTTGCTGTCGGTGGAAGCGATACAGGCCACGACAAAGGTTTTGTGAACGTCAATTCCACAACAGACAGGGTAGACAATTTTTAAAGCCATAAGGAAACTCCTTTCCAAGATATACAGGGATAGTCAGCAGGGACTGATTGCCCAGCAATAAACGAGTTGTTTATACAAAGATAAGTCTGCGTGCTCGAAGCGACACTTATTTGTGCTTGGAAAGGCGATCTACACATATAACAATGCGGTCACTCCATATAAGAAGTGGCCCACTCACCTCCGCGTGATTTGTAGTGTACTGGCATCCCTGTAAGTTTAAGAATACAAAAGAATCGCTCACGGCCTAACGGATTTCATTCCGTTTTGTGCCTTGAGCGAAGCGAAAGGAATGGGTATAACAATGAAAATCAAAAGTCTAATGATTGGTGGCCTAATTTTGACACCCATGTTAATAGTGGTTATTTCTCAAGCTAATGAACCTAAACATTATAGCGATACCGCTAAAACGTTCACTTACAATGGAGTAACGGTTCACGCAAACGCTTTGACTGATGAAGTTAAAAAAGCGGTAGATGAAAAAATAAAAGCCGCAAAAGAAGATGGGAAGCCTATCGAGAATTTGGAGATCGTCGCTTCTAATGCAAAGCCCGGCTTAATTAAATATGCAAAACAAAGAATTAAAGATGGAAAAATGACCAAAGAAGAAGCCAAAAAGCAATGGGGATTAACTGACGATCAACTAAAATAACATACGATCACAAGAGAAGCACAAGAGAAGCACAAGAGAAGCCGCTAGGGCGGTTTCTCTTGTAAAATTTTTCCGAGAGGGTGTCTTTAAGTTTGGACAAACGGCTCTGTATTATACCCTTATTATTAGTAATGTTGTTATTGAATTTAGTCGGATGTTCTCAAGAAGCAAATAAATCTAAAAAATTTTCGGGATCACTCGCTTATGCAAGTTATCATAAAGGTGACTATACATTATATTTTGTTGACCCAAATACTTTGGAAAAAAAAGAACAATTCTCCCTTACAAAAGGATATGGTGATGAAATATTCAAAGACTCAAAAGAAAGGATCTGGATCCCGGTACAATGGAAACCCGACTCAACAACTCGTGACAATTCTGTGGTTGTTTTTGATTTGACAAATTCTAAAAAAACAATCATCCAGGTCGGTTTTATTCCCTTAGCAGTATTTTTTAAGGATCATGATGCTTATATCGTTTGCAGAGAAAACGGGTTCAATCCAACCATTTATAAGGTAGATTCTTCACTACAGGCAACGAAGTGGAAAACAATCGAGAATAGCGGTCTAATTTCAGGGTTACAATTTGATGGTAATAATATTTATTGGAACAGTTTACTGGTTGATCCCAAAGACCCTAAACAATCTCTTCCGCAATTGGTAAGGGTCTCATTATCAGATGGTTTGACACAGGTGAAGAAATTATCGAACGAACAACGAGGATTTCATGGCCTATTGTATTTTAATGGCCATTTGTATATGGGGCTTCAAGGTGAAGAAGGAAATCTACTTGAATTCGACCCAAAAACATTACAACAAACTCGGATTTTCCCGTATAAAGACATGGTGGGAGAGTTAAAAGTGATAGGAGATCAAAAAATTGCTGTAACCAATTACTCTGCCCGATATAAAAAAGGGGCAAAGATTTCAGTTTTTGATATAAATAAAGCTGAAGTTATTAGTTCATTTGATTCACAAAACGCAGCAGAACATCTTTCATATATAAACGGAAAATTCTACATCGTCGATAACCGAAAGAATAAAATAGAAATATGGGATGCAACCGGTAAATCAAATCAGGTCTTTGAGGCACCCACTATGGTATCAAATATTTTATTAGTCAATTAGTTTACAATCTCGAAAGGAGAGGGACCTTATTAAACGATTCTTTGCTTCTTTACTACTTATTTCGTTTTTTTTGCCGTGGATTCCGTATATGGACATGGTTTCAAGTACTCCTATGAATGGATTTTATTTTCTTTTTGTCTCGTTGGGCTTTGGCTATGCGGGCATTATGCGTGGAGCCATAACAAGCCTTTCATTTCTTGTAACAGGCATTATGCTGGTCTCTATTCTTTTGCTATGCATAAGAATCGTAATTAAAAAAAGCGAAAATGTCCGAAAAGAACCGAAAGCCTTGTTCCTTCTGACATGTGCTACCTTCCTTTTTCAGGTCATTATTGGTGTGATGAATGAAATGCAACGCGGGAAAGCGTTTTTTGATTCTCTATTGGATCAATTTTCATTTGCTTCTTATGGAGTCTACATCGGGCTATTGGCAGCGGCAGGGTTATTATTTTCGGATATTGCTATCCAAACTATGAATAAAAAGATGGAAAAATGAAACGCTTATTTGACAAAGACGAATCTCCTTAAAACAATCATCCGTAAATCAATAAATTTATAACCCAAGTTTGGCGACATAAATTTCCAATCCCTTTCAGGATAAGGTATTTCGGATTCAATTCTTGTTTTGTAGTCCTAAAATATTTAGCGAAATCATTCTGAAAATCTGTTTATTTGGAAGGTTTTATTCTATACTTATCGTAGTCCTATTATTTTTTCGTCTGGGGGGCTACAATGTTCCTTAAAA